>JBPCXM010000745.1:0-2640 GCA_051008535.1 Pseudomonadales bacterium
GTTCGAGGCAAACGACACTACCAGGCTGGTAGGCCGTTATAAGTCGGTTTTCATCTTCGACAACCAAATGCGAAACCAGTTTGGCCATAAATCGGGTTTTGACAAGATTCATGTAATTTTAGGACATCGCTGTGGAAAACTCAGTTCGGTAGCACTTTGTTGGTTGGTGTAGGTTCCGTCTTATACCAGGTCTGATAATCTCCAAAGCGGTTCAGATTGCGTGTCACATAAGGGCTCATGAAGGCCAAGTCGTCCTTACTGATGGGATGCCCTTTTTGGTGAAGCTCGTGAAGCACATGTGTTTGATCGACGACATTCTGAAGCATCACGGCATTGGCCACCAGCTGATTGTAGACGGCCATCTTTTCTTGTTCGTCAGGGTTGTTGGTTCTGAGCACGCCTCGGCTACCGAAGTTCAAGAAGTCGGAGAATTCGTGGAAGGTTTCGACCTTGTTCGCGCCGTCGGTAACACCGGCACGCAACCCGTCGTCCGCGATCCAGTTCAACAAATAGACCGTGCGAACGACCCGCCCGAGCTCCCGAAAGGCGAGATACAGCCGATTGCGTCGACTGTGGCTATTGAGCCGGGCCAGCACCCAGGAGGGAGACACACGGCCGGATTGAATGGCCAGCACGACGCGCAGGTAGTCTTCCCAGTGCGCTTCGATGAGTGCCCAGTCAATGGTCCCGCTGTAGAGACTGCGCGTATAGCGCGCATCTGCGGTACCTGAGCGATATAATTTCAACGATCGCCAGTTTTTGATGCGCGGCATCAGTTCGATTCCCAACAGATAGGCCAACCCAAACACCGTGGCAGACTGGCCATGGGTATCCGCGTGCAGACGACTGGGTTGCACCTTGGAGAGGTTCTTGAGCAAGCCATCGAGAATATAGATGGCTTCGTGTACACCGCAGGGGATGAAGTGCGTGAACAGGGCAATATAGTTGTCGGCGACATGACGGTAGGCAATCCCACCGCTGCGCCGGTAGCGCACATGATAGGCGGCAAACAGGTTCTCTTCGTAGGTTTCCAACAGACTGCCATCGGCGGCGGCTGATGCTCCACTGCCCCAGCACAACGGTAGTCCAAACTCGGCGTAGAGATTGATCAGGTCATTGCAGCCTGCGCGCAGGGCGTCCGTACTGATATGGCGGCGGTTCGCGAAGGCCAACAGATGCGCCGGGATTGCTTCCTTGAAATGACGCGACGCCTGCGTTGGACCGAGACCGCAGCCATACGCGAAGCTGGTCAGGACATAGCGCTGGGTGGGGCTATCGATCTGGGGTGCGATGCGCGCCGGTGGTCCGAAATGCCTTGTCCACTGAGTCCACTGATCGGTATTGTAGAGCGCCTCCAGGATTGTTCGCCGAGGCAGTCGTTCCAAGAGCACTTTCTCTAAAGTCAGGGCAGAGTCCGTGGGTTTGTTGGCGGGTGGACGTGGCACGATGGGTTTTCCTGCAGCGTTCAGCTGCACTACCCCCAACTTACCGACCAAGGCATCGACGCCTCGGATATGCCGGTCCTGCCATTCGCGCAGCGCCGTGACAAAGGCCTCGGCATTGTCGGGTAAACCGCGCCCTTTCAAGTAGGCCGAGACGGCTTGCGGGTCAGATTCTATGGGATAGAGGCGGTCAGTATAGCGATCGTAGTTGCCGGACCCGGGCACGTAGATCTCGCCGGACTGAAGGGCCTCGGCGAGCTCAAAAAAGACGGCGACCTCGAGGATACGTCGGTTAAGAATTTCCGGCTCGTCGGGATCGCGGATGTGTTGATGCCAACTCCGCGGCAAGAATGAGATATCGAGTTTCGGTCTCACATCGATCCATTCCGCGCGATCGGAACGCATCGAAACGATCAGTCTCAGTGCATGCAGCAGTTCAAATTCCTGGGATTCACCTGCTATTGGGGTAAGTCGCGCCGGGGTTTCTGGACACTGAGATTTACCAGTCGTCGAGACCGCTTCGCGTCGAAGCTCAAAGGCATGAAAGAACTTCTCAGGAAGAATCTCACCACGAGCGACACGCCGGCCGTTATTCACTCGGTTATCCGTGTTGTCCGGGGTTGGGTGAATTACCACTGCATATCCTACAATTGGAGACGCGTGAGTAGCTTCATTGAAATAAGTAAACGGATATTACTAAGGTGGTTCAATCGCCGAGGTGGTAAGAAGCTAATGACATGGCAGAAGTTTTTACAAATTCTTGAGATCTATCGCTTCCCGCGAAAAGAGAATTTCAAAAGTGTTTCGGTGCTTTAATGTTCACTGAATATGACGTGGGGACGTCTGTTTACTCGGGAGCCGTGATGCGGTAGTTCCGCACGTCCGGTTCTGAGAGGGTTCGGTCGGAGCAATCCGGCCGTTCTACTCACCGTGCGCCAGGCATGGCGCGAAGCGCCGTGACAGGGGCACACTGTTATTCTGATAGCAACTGGACATGGGAGTTCCAGAACCCTAATTCTTCCCGGTTTGATATTGGCGCATCTGCGATATCAAAAGCGAAACCCAGATGATATCGACATTCAGAATAGCCGTGACCATCTGTCACGTAGTGCTGAGCAACCAGCAAGCGAAAGCGAACTGGGAAGTGACTTGGAGGTGCAAGTCCTCTGGGGGCCTTAGTGGTGAGGAACCCCTAGCC
>JBPCXM010000746.1:0-2943 GCA_051008535.1 Pseudomonadales bacterium
GCATCACAGCGGAACAAGACGAAAACAGCATGTTTGTGTTTGAGCAAGGCACCTCGCTGGACGAAATCGTGCGCGCCGTAAATCAGGTTGGCGCTGCGCCAGGCGACCTAATGGCGATACTCGAAGCAATGAAGCAAGCCGGCGCACTGCAAGCCGACCTGGTCGTAATCTAAGCCGCGGCTATGCTTCCCGCCACCGACACCTCCGCAGGTGCTTACACCGACCTCAACGCCTTGCACGGCATAAAGACGCAAGGTAGAGAGTCGCAAGACGAAGGCCTTAAAGCGACTGCCAAGCAGTTCGAGTCGCTTTTTTTGCATTTGATGCTGAAAAGCATGCGCGATGCCAACAAGGTTTTTTCCGAGGATAACTATTTCACCGGTTTTGAATCAGAATTCCATCAAGAAATGCTCGACAGTCAACTCAGTGTGTCGTTGACCGAAGGGCAGGGCATGGGCCTCGCCGACGCTTTGTATGCACAAATGCAACAGCAATTTGGCGCCAACAAAGGTGACAAAATCCTGGCCGCCGTCAAGCAGGCCGGCTATAGCGTCGCACCCGTACCTAAAGACGAGTTAGCGGATGCGGCCATCACGGTATTGGAAGAAAGCGGCGCCATCACCATCGACAGCCCACGCGACTTCATCGAAAAGTTGCTGCCATACGCTGAGGCAGCTGGCAGAGAGTTAGGCGTAGAGCCAAAAGCGTTGCTCGCGCAAGCCGCATTGGAAACCGGCTGGGGCAAACATATTGTGCGCAAATCGAACGGAGAGATTGCATTTAACGCCTTTGGCATCAAGGCCGATAAAGGCTGGCAGGGCGAGCGCGTGCAGGTGGCGACGCTGGAATACAACGGTACCACCGCAAGCAAACAGCAAGCGCAATTTCGTTCCTATAACTCGTTTGCCGAAAGCTTCGCCGACTATGCACAGTTCATAAAATCCAATCCGCGCTATCAAGAAGCGCTGGCAGCTGCCGATAATGTAAACAACTACTGGAAAGAACTGCAGGCTGCCGGTTATGCCACCGACCCCGCATACGCGCAGAAGCTGGCCAGTATTTATAACAGTCCGCATCTTGCAGCGGCTGACAACCCTGGCCCGTAGCGGGCAGAAGGAGCATTAATGGCCAATCTATTGAATATTGGTGTTTCCGGTTTGGTCGCCCATCAGTCGGCGATAGAAACCACCGGGCACAACATTACCAACGCCAATGTCGAAGGTTATAGTCGCCAGGAAGCCGTGCTAAGCACCCGGCCGCCACAATTTACCGGCGCCGGATTTGAAGGCTCGGGCGTTGTTACCAGTGATATTCGCCGTATCAGCGACCAATTTCTAACGAATCAATTGCAGACGGACACGTCGACATTTGCTGACAAGGATGCCATCGTCGGCGAGTTAAGCCAGCTCGACTCTTTGCTGGCAGACGAACAAGCCGGGTTGAGCGCCGGTTTGCAAAACTTCTTTTCCGCCTTGCAGGCCGGATCGGACGATCCGGCATCGGTCGCCGCACGCCAATTGGTGCTGAGCGAGGCAGAAAACCTTGCCAGCCGTTTTAATACGTTGCACGCGCGGGTTGATAATCAGCGCGTCAATATCAATAACCAACTCACCGCCGGCGTCGAGCAAGTGAATCGGCTGGCGGGCAGTATCGCCGAACTGAACAGCAAGATCTCAGCGTTGCCAGGAGCCGGTCAGGACAATCAACCAAATGATTTGCTGGATCAGCGGGAAGCGTTGATAAAAGATCTTGCCGAATTGGTAGCGGTAAAAACATCGACTCAAGACGGCAAAACAGTGAATGTCTTTATTGGCAACGGCCAGTCCTTGGTGCAGGGTGGGCGCGCAGGTAGCATCCAAACGGTAGCCAGCAATACTGTGCCGGGCCAGCTCGAAATCGCCATTGGCGATGCGATTGTCAGTAATAATATAAACGGCGGCACGATTGGCGGTCTGATGGCCGCTAGCAGAGAGGTAGTTCAGCCGACCTTGAACACGCTCGGTCGAATTGCCTTAGGCGTGGCGCAAAGCATGAATCAACAACAGTCATTGGGTGTCGATCTGGAAGGTCGCGGCGGCGCCAATATTTTTTTTGAATTGAATGCAACCGGCGTGCAACGGTCGCGAGTTATTGCCGATGCCAATAATGCGGTGCACGGCAATACTGCCATCGGCGTTGCGATCGATAATGTCAGTAAGCTAGGCTCTGACGACTTCGTGCTGAGTTTTAACGGGCCAGCCAGTAACGACTTTATTTTAACGCGGGCCAGTGATTCATCGCTGGTTGCCAGTGGCAGCGTATCTTCCAGCTTGCCTGCTTCACTAGTCACCGAAGAAGGCTTTACTCTAAATTTTGATAGCAATAATTTTCAAGTTGGCGATCGTTTTTTGTTGCAGCCTACTCGTAATGCCGCGGCCGACATTAACGTTGCTATGCAGCGGCCGGAAGAGTTGGCCTTCGCTCAGCCAATTCGTACCGATTCTGCATTAGGTAATATTGGCAGTGGCATTGTTTCGCCAGGTGTGGTGCAAGCGGTGAAGGCAGCCGACGGCTCGCCGTTAGCTTCGCTTGCGACGATCGGTGAATTGTCACCACCGCTGCTGGTGCGATTTAGCAGCGACACACAATTCGATGTGTTAGATAACTCTGACCCCGCTAACCCGGTCGATCTCGTCCCACCACGTAATAATCTAATTTACACGGCGGGTAGTGACGGGGCGATATTTCCCGCCGACCCGGCCGATCCAGCGTATACCGGCTTTCAGGTATCCATCAGTGGGCTACCTGCGGCCGGAGACGAATTTACTATCGACTTTAACGGAGGTGGGCAGGGTGACAATCGCAATGCACTCGCGATGCTTAATTTGCAGAGTGCAGGTAGCCTTGAAGGCGGCAACAAAAGTTTCTCTCAGACCTACGGCCAAATGCTAGCTGGTGTTGGTG
>JBPCXM010000747.1:0-5822 GCA_051008535.1 Pseudomonadales bacterium
CAGACGATACTCACCGCGCAGGCAGGTGACTTGCTCTTGCCCCCGGATAAACTCTCGGTACTCTTCTATATTGGGTTGCTTGGTGGTTATGGCACGGGGGCATATTCGCCGACAAAACATTTTAAATACTACATTGAGCGTCTTGTCGCGTTTGTGACTGACCACAACGGAGATGTCTATTTTGAGGAGTGCGTCACCGGTTTTTGCACCGCCGCGGGCCAAATCTCCGGCGTGACCACAGCATCTGGCAAGACCTTCACCGCGAAGCGCTATATATGTGGCATGGACCCGCAGGCAGCAGCCGGGCTGATTGGTTGGCAACACTTCCCGAAGCGGTATCGAAAGAAGCTTACCTACGAATTCTCTGACAATGGCCTCATGGTTTATCTCGGGCTCAAACCGGGCTTCGATCCGGGCAAGTACGGTCTCGGCAACCACAATATCTGGCATTGCTTGGACTGGGGTATGAATACTATGTGGCAAGCAGGACAAAGGCTGGACGTGGAGCACGCATGGATCTTTATGTCGACGCCCACCACACATTCCCGTGGAGGCGGAATCGCGCCACCGGAGGGACATATACTGGAGCTTGGAACTTTCGCTCCATACGCTCTTTTCAAGGCCGCGGCCGAGCAGGGTTACGACGAGTATTTGCATCTGAAGAAGGGTCTTGCCGATAAGATGATTGACCTCGTCGCAAAGCATCATATTCCCGATCTGAGGGATCACATTGCGATAAAAGTCGTCGGTTCACCCAGCACGAGTGAAGACTTTTGCCTTGCCCCCTACGGCAATGCGTACGGATCGGCGATGCGACCCTCGCACACGGCGTCTCGTCTCAAGGCAGAGACGCCGTTTCCGAACTTATACTGGTGTAACGCGTCTTCGGGTTTGCCCGGCATATATGGCACCGCAAGCACGGGGATGGATCTCTATATGGATCTCAGCGGAGATCGTTTCTACAATCAAAGGACGGCTCCCACCGACGAAGAGTTCATCGCCGCGCTCTAACTGACGAAAACCCTATCATTGTCATCTTATCGGAGTACCGAAAATCATTCGGCCTTCGAACCAGCAAGGTGCCTGGCGGCGGTCTTAGCCGTTGCGCCTGAAGTCGGGTGACGCCTGGCAACCGCCTTGCTTCTGACAGCAGGTTTGCGCTTCGCCTTGGTCGCGGTGGATTTTCTGGTAGTCATGCCAATGCGCCGCTTGCCCAGCACTTCCCGTTCCAGTTCGGCGAAGTTGTACTGCATGCGTTCGACTACGATATCGAGGTCGGGCAGGGCATGCATATCACCCAGCAGGCCGAAATCCAAGCTGTTGCCGTGGGACAGCAGGGTAGCATTAAGGTTGACACCCGGTAACAAGGTCGAGATAGGGTAGCTCGCCAGCATACGTGACCCGCGCAGGTACAGTCCATCATCGCCGGGGCCGGGGACATTCGAAACCAGCACGTTGTATGAAGGAGCAATAAACTGGTCGAGCTTGCTGCGCGAGAGTAGCTCCCAAAGGGCGAAAATAATGACGCCGTAGTCTACCATTGCCTCGGATGTCAGTTCGCTGACCTCGTCTTTCGACGCGTGAGAGGATTCGATCACCTGCTCCAGGCGGTCGGAAATTCCGGCGTCTGGCTCACCCAGGCGTACATGCACTGCGGAAACCTGGGTGCTGGCTGTATCGTCCTCCTGGGAGCGAATGGACATAGGACACAGGGCAACCAGGGGTGCCCGGGTATTTTCCCGATGTTGCTCCAGGTAGTCATGCAGGGCCGCACCGATGACAGCTAGCACTACCTCGTTGACTGTGCAGCCTCGCTTACTGCCTATTGCCTTTACCCTGTCTAGTTGGAAGGTACATATGGCCGTCGACCGAGTATCCCATTCTATTGGGCGATTCATTCGTGTGCGGGATGCCGAGAAGGGGATCTGAGCCTTGCTGTCTCGCAACTTGAGCAACTGTAGAGCCATTTTGGCAAGGACCTCGTAGGCTTGTACTGCCCCTTTGACTTGGGTGGCGAGTTTTTCGCCGGTACCCCTGTTGGGCTTCTTGTTCCGAAGGGAGTGTGCGGACCTTGATGATCTTTCGGGATCAAAAGACCAGGCGGGAACGACGACCTTGTCTCTGGGAGAAGTAGAGAGTGACCCATACATCCGCTTCACCCCCGACATACCGTCGATGTAAGCGTGGTGAATTTTTGTGTACAGTGCGAACTGGTTATCTTCTAGGCCCTCGATAACCTGGCAGATCCAACCGGGACGACGTCTGTCGAGGAGCCCACCGTGGAGCCGCTGCACCACTTCCATCAGTTGATCACTGGTACCCGGCTTAGGCAGCGCGGAGTGTCGCACGTGGTAGTTGATCTCGAGGTCATTGTCCTCCCGCCACTCGGGTACGCCGAAGCGCGGGAAGTGAGGTGTGTAGTTGAACGGAGCAGCAACCGGGGCCTTCTTGAATTCCGCTACCAGGTCCCTCAGGTAACTGGCGGGCGCTTTAGTGGGCAGCTGGAAAACCTGTATTGCACCGACATGCTTGGGACTTTCGGGTGACTCTGTTAGAAAGAACATCAAATCCATCGGTGGAATGATTATTTTCGTCATCGTCGATCTCCCGGGCTTTGCACTGTTCACAATTGTCTGTCTGAGGGTGCACCGCCTACTGCTAACGCCAGAAAGAACGCAGCCAGTTCACGCTGCTCTAATCCACTCAGCGGGAACATCAGCATGGGCAGTTACATTCTTAGCCAGTTTGCCTACGCCTTGATTCCGATCAATTTCCTACCGCGCCGAAAATGATAGACTTCGAAGCGGAGGGAACTGGTATGATACCAATTCAATGATCCGACGCAATCTATCCGAAGTTGGTCGAGTTCAGGAATATGTTCCACTGTCACCCAGAGCTGGCGTTCCAAGAAGAACACACGGCGCAGCTTATCGTGGACGCTTTGTAGCCAAACAAATAGAAACCGAATTGAGCGCATGCGTGGTGACACGGTGCGCGCGTTAGGCCGTAAGTTTGTTAGCGAGCTATGGTGATATCTTGCTGTCGTTTTATTGAAAACGGAGTATAAGATTATGCGCCGTCGATACCGCAACAAAGAGGCTGATGACCGTCGTTATGCCGGGCCCATCAGCCTCCTGAGCGCACTTATGTTACTGCTAAGCGCCGGCGCAAGCTCCGCGTTGGAAAACGACAAGGAACGTGCTTTTGCCAGCGCGCGCCATAAAATGGTTCGCGACCAGATTGCGCGGGATGGGATTGAGGATCCGGCCGTTCTGAAGGCTCTTGCAACAGTGCCCCGCCATCGCTTTGTGCCTGAGCGGCATCAGAAGCGCGCTTACGCCGATACGCCGTTACCCATAGGACGAGGGCAAACCATTTCCCAACCCTATATGGTTGCCGCCATGACGGAGTTGATCCAGCCGCAGCCACGCATGAAGGTATTGGAAATTGGCACCGGTTCCGGTTACCAGGCCGCCGTGCTGGCCCATATCGTTGATCAAGTGTTTACGATTGAAATAATAGAATCCCTGGCCAAACAGGCGAAGCAGCGCTTGCAACAGCAGGGTTATACAAACATTGCGGTTAAACAGGGCGACGGTTACTTTGGCTGGGAGGAATATGGACCCTTCGACGCCATTATCGTTACCGCGGCAGCAGAATATATTCCACCACCCTTGCTTAAACAGCTAAAAAAAGGCGGGCGAATGGTAATACCGGTGGGTTCGCCTTATTTCGTGCAACGGCTGATGTTGGTTGACAAAAAGCTGAACGGTCAGGTGAGCAGCCGCAGCGTGATGGTGGTGAGTTTCGTACCTTTCACCCGAGAAAAATGAACCGCCGGCTACATTTTTCCTTGGCACTGGTGTCGATATCGCTGATCGCCTTTCAGCTTTCGCTGATGCAAATTTTGTCTGTAGCGCAGTGGCACCATTTTGCCAACATGACAATATCGGTTGCCCTGTTGGGTTTTGGCGCCGCCGGCACGATGCTGGCCTTATTCCGTACCCAACTGTTGGATCATGCCGATACTTTACTCCCTGTGCTCATGTGCCTTTGCTCGCTGCTCATGCTGCTGTCGGTGGCATCGGCACAACATCTGTTTGGCGGCTTCGATGTGTACTTGCTTTTTGTCGAGCGGGCGCAATTTTGGCAACTGTTGTTGACCCAATTAATACTTTTTTTGCCGATGTTTAGTGGCGCGCTGGCCATCGGGCTGGTGTTTATCCTCCGCGTCGAGGCTATCGGCAGCCTGTACTTCGCTAATCTGCTGGGATCGGGTGTCGGTGGTCTTGTTGCGGTGGGCAGTATGTGGCTCTTTGCACCCGCACGCTTGCCCGCGATGTGTTCAGTATTCGCGCTGGTCGCCGGTGCGCTATTGATGAGCAAGCGCCAGAAGCGCTTGCATTTACTGGCGCTAGCGACGCTGGTGGTGACGATTACTGCTTTGCTATGGCCGCCGCCATTGCAGGTTTCGCAATACAAGGGTGTCAGCCACGCCCTCGATTTACCGGGTGCCAGCGTGGTGGCAGTAAAACCCAGCCCATATGGCTTGCTGCAGCTGGTGAGTGCATCGGCCATGCGCTACGCCCCCGAACTCAGCCTTACCTTTACTGGCGAGGTGCCTACGCAAAAGCTGATTTTCAATAACGGCGATTCCTTCGGCCCTCTGCTGGACACTAACGGTCAGAACGTGGCGCGATTGCTCGACTACACCACCAAGGCCTTACCATACAAATTGGCGCCACGCAAAAATGTGCTTGTGTTGCAAGCAGGTAGCGGTGTGGATGTCGCGCACGCCCTGCAGCACGATGCCGACAGGATTGTTGCTGTGGAAGCGCATCGCGCCTTACCGGTATTGTTAGCCGAGCATGGTGGCGGGACGATTATCGACGCCGATAAGGTAACAACCGTTGGTATGGAGCCGCGCACGTACTTGGCCCAGGATAAAACCGCGTACGATTTAATCGTACTGCCGGACGTCGGTTCGTTTGGCGGCAACGCGGGTCTGTCGGCTTTATCGCAACAGTATCTGCTGACCACAGAGGCTTTCAGCGCCATGTGGCGGCGTTTGAGCAACGACGGCGTCATCACAGTGACTAGTTATATGGATTACCCGGTGCGCAATCCACTGCGGCTGGCGGCGACTCTGGCCGCTATGTTGCGTGAAGCCGGGGTAGCGAAGCCTACCGGCCATATGGCTGCGGTGCGGAATTGGGGCAGCATCACATTCCTCGTCAAGCGCCAGCCGTTGACGGCAGATGACGTGAATGCCATCCGTGGTTTTTGCCGGCGTTTGCAATTTGACCCGGCGCTGATACCGGGGATAGCACAAGGAGAGCGCGCCCGCTACCACGCGCTAGGCGAGCCGGGCTTTCTTGACAACCTTGATAATATCGTTAGTGGTGACAGCGAAGCATTGTTTGTGGCTTATCCGTTCAGATTGCGGCCAGCGGATGATAACCGGCCGTATTTTTCCCAGTTCCTGCGCTGGAACAGCCTGCCGTATCTAACCAAGCTGCTGGGCCAACGCAGCCTGCCGTTTGTGGAACTAGGCTACCTGGTGCAGGTGATCGCTTTTGTCCAGCTCGCGCTCGCCGCCGTGCTGCTGATTCTACTGCCGTTGCTGCGGTTGGGCTGGTCAGGTGGCCACAAAATTCAGACCTTCGGCTACTTCGGTGCGCTGGGGCTAGGTTACATGTTCTTTGAGATCGCGCTATTACATCAATTGATTTTTTATCTGGGCCAGCCGGTACTTGCGGCGGCCGGTGCCATCGCCGCCATGCTGGTTTTCTCGGGTATAGGCAGCTATCTTTCCGGCCGCA
>JBPCXM010000748.1:0-4786 GCA_051008535.1 Pseudomonadales bacterium
CGCTTGATGGTAGCTTCTATTGATGCCAACGCTTCCTCGGTTGATTCTATAGGGTCCCAGGGCAGGCGCTGTTCGGGACCTCTGGAGATAATGGCGTCGATGTAGGCGTCCATGTCTGTGGGCATATGGTCGATAAACATGCGTGCCAAGACTGCGCGCACCCCGTAGCGATCGTAATTGGATATGAGCCCGTCTACGGCCATGTCGACACGGTCGGCGGAAAAATCGTGGCAGTCGACGAAGGTAGTGATACCTGACCGAATCGCCTCTATGCAGTAAAGCGTTCCTGCAGCTTCAATTTCTTCGGGGCCGTAGGCAGATAGCCCCGTGTAGATGACATTGAACAACCAGTCGTATAGCTTGCGATCATCAGATAAACCGCCGCGTAGCAATATGTCGTGAACGTGGGTATGGGTATTTACAAAACCCGGTAAGATAGCCTTGCCCTGGGCATCGATGACTTTGGCAGCAGTATCGTACGGACAATTTTCCTGAGCGCCGACTGAGAGAATACAACCATCGTTGATTGCGACATACCCCGATGGATAAACCGTTCGCCCATCATTCATGGTTACAATTGTAGCGTTTTTTATGAGTAACTCTGGTGCAGTCAAAATTCAAGACTCCGCATTTTGGGGATTTCCAGTCCTTTCACCGCAGCGGCTAACAAGCGGTGAAAAGCCTCCGCAGGCTACTTGATCCTACATTGTCCACACTGAGTATACCTTGCATTACATAATCTTTCCAGAAAGATATAATGTTTGTTGTTAAATCCACAGACGGGTGGAAGGCGTGAAGCCTCTGGACATAGCAAGGAATTGCTAATTCAACGCTTGCGACATGTCATTCCAGCAAGGTATAATCGGCAGTCGACCAATGGTTATTCCCTGTTGTAGTTAAACACCGAAAAGTAGACATTCCCTTCCAAGCCTTGGTTGGCTCTACTACTCAGTGCCGCGTATTATGCAATGAGTAAGGCCCACTGACGATGCGATCGTGCACCGGCCAACTATCATCGTGTAGCCAGCAATAATCTGAATCTCACGGACATCTATGCCGAAGTTCCGGGAGTTTTACCAATAGACAGTACAGAGTAAAAAGACATGACAGAAGTTCACATTCAAGCAAACAGTGACGTCGTCACTGCGTTTTTCCGCCGCCAAGTCGTGCCAGGGCAAGAAGAGGTATTTTTGGCCTGGTGCAATGGTATTAGCGCGGCCAGTGCAAAGTACGAGGGATACATCGGCACTAACCTGATAAACCCGACAAATAATTCGCTTGAATATATCGCCATTCTCAAATTTGATTGTTTCGACAATTTTCGCGCCTGGAATGACTCCGACGAACATAACGAGTGGCTTGAAAAATTGGAGGGGATGGTGGTCGGCGAAGCGGATTGGGAAATTATCGAAGGCATTAGTTACTGGTTTGGGCCTAGCACTGGGAAAAAGGCCACATGGCCACCCGATTTTAAGATGGTCGTAGTAGCATTCGTTGCGATTTGGCCCCTGGTTTGTCTGATTCGACCGCTCTACGAGGGGTACTTGCCCGGGCCATCTCTGGTGCGAGCAACGGTGTCTACGATCATTATCACCGGACTGATGGCCTATATTACATTACCGTTAACGAGCAGGATATTTAATAAGTGGATTTTTCGTAAGCGTGCTTGAGATGAGTGGCCCACACCGGCACAGTTAGGCGGGGCCTGTTCCCTGCGGGTGCCTGGGGAGTTGCGGATAGGGGCCAAGCATGGAAAACAGGATACAAATGACAATGAATCCTCCTGCGAAAAGCCAGAGAAAAGTACTGTAGGCTCCGCTAGAGTCGTAGCCGAGGCCCATAGCATAGGGCCCGATACTACTGCCCAGATTAAAGCTTGCCAGCAACATTCCGTAGTAGGTGCCAAATATTCTCATACCAGCATAGCGGCTGGTGAAATAGGCGAGAATATCGAATTCTGCGCCCAGTGCAAGGCCGATCATAATGGCCGAGAAATACGCCACAGGGCCGCTTGCGCCAGAAGCAAGGAACGCCAGGCCGACTGCTGGACCCAGCATAAACATGATAGCCACATGAGGGGCAAAAAAACGGTCCATTAGATAGCCGACCAACACGCGGCCCAGAATCATAGCACCGCCGAGGAGTGATGCCGTTTGCGCCGCCCGAATCGCACTGACGCCGCGATCCTGCAGCATGGGCACGAGATGCACAGTGCAGGCAATGGCGCAGAACCCGACCAAAAAGAAAGCTATAAGCAGGAGCCAGAATGCGCGTGTGTGCAACACCTCGCGCAGTGTGTAGCCGGTGATCGTATCCGGCGGTGGCGCAGTACTTCTCAGCTCCTCAAGTTTCCGCTCGCCCATATCCTCAGGGTGCTCACGTATAGCTAATGAACATGTCAGGCCACTAATCAGCAAAATGAGGCAGCCCACGCAAAGATAAGCTTCTCGCCAACCATAACTATTAATGATCAATGTGCTGATGTAGGGTAGGGTAGTGGCGCCGACACCAACGCCTGCCATGGATAGGCCCAGCGCCAGTCCTCGATGGTGGTCAAACCAGTTGAGCACGATTTTTGCCGTGGCGAGTGTTGAAGTACCGGCACCGAAAAGTGCGATTAGGAAAAATACTAAATAGAAGTGTAGTAACGAGTCGGTTAGCCAGTACATAGAACTGACAGTTAGCGCCAGCAGAATAATCGAGGGCAGCATAACGTGTTTTGCGCCGAAGCGGTCAACAGTAACGCCCAAAATCAACGCTATGAGCGTGGCGGTACCGTTGATTACCGTGATAGCACCCGATATCTCCCCCCGGCTCCAGCCAAACTCCTTCGAAAGCGGAATTATAAAGGGGCCGAAGTTATATACAGCGATCACCGGCCAGGATAAGGACAAGCAGACGGCACAGGCTAAAACCACGCGCCATCCATGAAATGATTCGGCCTGCCTGCTCGGCAGAGGGCTTGATTTGCTAGATTCTATGGCCTGTGCTCCTGTGCATGAGCGTTATTGAATTAATCTTGGCAAGAAGAATCATCCCTCCCGTGGATTCGAAATATAAAGCTCGTGGTAGCACTCAGTTTGGGTCTTCGTTTACACAGTCTATTTTCAATCCAGCCTAGCAAAATATCCTGACGTAAGCAATCTATCTTGCCGGAAAGATTGATAGTGCAATATAGTTCGAGTAACATTGAGTTTGCGCAGTCCCCATACCGGACAGATGGCCACTGCTCAGCTAGTTGGCTGTGCGGTGGTTTGTGTCTCCGGATTTTGCCAATCGGTGCTGAACTATTTGGCTGCGGCTGGTAAAACAAGACCTGAAGTAAACGGAATACCCTAATTCGATCCCATTGTTGGAGTAAAAGATGCGGTTGTTAAACTTTAAACTTGTCGGGGCGCAGTACTTTGGTGTGAGCCTGGATAGAGGCATCGTAAATGTCAGCGCACTCATAGCCGATGGCATATCAGGTCTTCCGAGTAGTACCGACGATGCCGCTCGCTCACCTGAGAAAATGCGCTGTTTGCAAAACCTGATTGAGAGTGAAGAGATAGGGCAGTTGGTGAGCGAAATGACGATTGAGTTCGCTCCAGCGGTATTGCGCCCCGAAAAAATCATAGGTATTGGTCTCAATTACATGCGGCATGTGATTGAGTCAGGGGCACAGGAACCCGCCGAGCCTTTGCTGTTCGCTAAATTCGCAACCGGTCTATCGGCTTCGGGCGAGGACATTCCGCTACCCGAAACGGCAATGACTGATTATGAAGCAGAGCTTGCACTGGTGATCGGAAAAACCGCCTCTGCCGTCTCCGTTGAGGACGCGTTGGGTTTCGTTTTCGGGTATTGCGCATGCAACGACTTGACCGAACGCGATCTGCAGGGCCGAAGTAGCCAGTGGCTGCTGGGTAAAGCGGTCGATAAGTTTTTACCTATTGGGCCCTATGTTGTCACCTCGGATGAGGTCGGTGATCCGCAACAATTGCAGATTCGCTGCCGGGTTAATGGTGAACTGCGGCAGAACTCATCCACCTCCGATATGTTATTCAGCTGCGCCGAGCTCATCAGTTATGTCAGCCAGCACATAACGCTCAAGCCAGGTGATGTGATTCTCACGGGGACGCCAGAGGGTGTTGCAATGGGGATGTCGGGGCAACCGTGGCTTGTGCCCGGAGATGAGGTCGTGGTCGAGGTGAGTAACCTGGGGAGGCTGGAAAACCGCATGATTCGCCCCTAGGCTTCATCTTTTAGTTCATCTGGCGGACCAACGGTTATGCCGAAACTCGTATCGGCTCAGGTTGAGGGATGGCAATTGCGGTAAGTAGCAGAAGTGACAGCACGGCAATGCTGAGTAACATCGCGGGGCCGTAAGAACCAAACTGATCGTAGACCACACTGAAAAATGCCGGACCGATGGCGCTCCCAAAGACGGAGAAAGCCGCATTTATTCCGCTGATTTCACCCAAATAAAGCCGACCGAAAAACCGCACAAAAACCAGGGTATTGAGTGCGCCCCAGATGCCCGTAGTGATTCCAAACCCAATCACTGTGATGCAATAGCCATACTCATGGTCTAGGTTTAACAGGCCATAGGTGCCGCAAATAAAGGCGGTCAGCTTTATAATCAAAAAGGGCTTCATAGCGATGCTGTCGGACAGCCAGGATACCAGCAGGTTGGTCGCCACAGCGATTATCGCCATGGGGACGAAATAACTGAAGGCGTTGGAAGGAGTGCGCCCGGCTGCTGTAAAGATAGACACTATATGAAATGTCATGGCAGTACTGAAGAGTG
>JBPCXM010000749.1:0-16138 GCA_051008535.1 Pseudomonadales bacterium
TATTTTGGCTGTCACCCGATTGCCCGGTGTGCAAAACGCTTGTGCCGGCCCTTAAAGCGGCGGCAAAAGCCGAAGCGGACTGGGTGCAACTGGTGTTAGCCTCCGATGGCATGGAACTGGACCACCGGTCCTATATCCGCCAGAATGGTTTGCAGAGTTTCCCCTACGTCATCTCGGAACTGCTCGGCAAAACCTACGGCGTTGCCAAACTGCCATACGCGGTGCTAATCAATGAGCATGGCAAGGTTGCCTCTATGGGTATCATCAACTCGCGCGAACATCTGGACAGTTTGTTTGAAGCGAAAGAACGAAAAGTTGCCTCCATTCAGGAATATATGAACAAGCAAGCGGAACAAAAGCATCCGGGCTATGTAGAGGTGAAGTAAGCATGAAATTTGTCGACAGGCTATTTGAGAAATCGGCGCGCAATGTCGCGCAGCGAAGTTCGCGTAGAGGCGTGTTAAAAGGCGTTGGTACTGCATTGTTGGGTGCTGCCAGCATTCCATTGCTACCGGTTGCGCGTGCGTCGGAACAGGCGGAAAAGCCGGCAGAAACCGGCGACCCCACTAGTTGCGACTACTGGCGCTACTGCGCCATCGACGGCTTTCTGTGTGAATGCTGCGGTGGAACTTACAATAGCTGCCCTCCCGGTACGGAGATGTCTACCATCACGTGGATAGGCACATGCCGCAACCCCGAAGATGGCCGCAATTACGTGATCTCCTACAACGATTGCTGCGGCGTGACACAGTGCGCAACCTGCCTTTGCCAACGAGATGAACGCGACCGGCCAATATACCGCGCGGATAAGTCCAATGATATTAACTGGTGTATCGGCTCCAGCAGTTCTGTTTACCACTGTTCTACGGCCATTGTTGTTGGGTTGGCCTTCGACGAATGATACAGACAGTTGTTTGCAGCATTATAGCGGTCGTTATGTTGTCTCAGTCCGGTGAGAGCATCGCCGACGTTAACGCGGCAAGGGCTACCTACAATTATCAAATGTTTTGTCAGGGCTGCCACACGCCCGACGGCAGTGGTGGCCGCAATGTACCCATGCTGAAAGACTCGATTGGCACGTTTTTGAAGTCGCAAGAAGGGCGTGAGTATCTTATCCGCGTGCCGGGCGCCGCTAACGCTCCATTGACCGATGCGCAACTGGCCGAGTTAATGAATTGGAATATTGAGAAATTTGGCGGTGCAAGTATTCCTACACAATGGCAACACTATACCGCCGAAGAAGTTGCAGAATATCGCCAACATCCGTTGTTGGAGGTCATGGAATACCGCAAAAAAGTGCTTGCGCCCCTAGCAGCGGAAGACGAATGACGAGAGCCTCAAACATGAAAATATTCGTTTTGTACTTATCGGTTGCACTGCTGTCCGGCTTAATTTCCGCATGTGGAACCGACCACGAAGCCGTTGAGGAAGATACCACTGCAAAAGAAGCGTTGGCAGGAGATACGGGTACGGAAAGTGCGAAAGCGCTGGCCCAAACCTGCGCAACCTGCCATGGCGCTGAAGGCATCTCGACAAGTCCCGCCTGGCCCAATCTGGCCGGTCAGAAATCCGCTTATTTATTCGCACAGATCAAAGCAATTCGTGAAGGGGCACGCAATGAGCCAACGATGCTGCCGTTTGTGAAAGACCTGTCAGACGAGCAAATTGAGGCGCTGGCCGACTATTTTTCAAGCTTGCCGGGCAGCGGCAATCAGCAGGCCGAAATTCTGAACAATGCTGGCGCGAATGTGCGCGCGCGGTGCGTATCCTGTCACGGCATGCAGGGTTTAACCGTCAATGAGTGGCCGAATCTGGCGGGGCAAAAAAAAGAGTACCTGCAAAAGCAGTTGCATGCTTTTCGTGATGGCTCGCGCACCGCGCCACTAATGAACGTGATTGCCAATGAGCTTTCTGAGCAGCAAATCAAAGATGTCGCTGAGTATTATAGCCAGTTAGCGTATTGACCCTCTGGCTGGGAAGAACCTGCCGGGTTCCATACCGCTGTCAATGCTGAAAAAAAATATTCCTGACAGCTTTTCTATGCTGTTGTTTGCCGCTGTTTGGCTGCTCACGCTGGGCGGTGGCATCGTCGCGGCGGGCTGGTCGTGGGACTTTGCCAATGGTCTGGGCTTCGCCGCTGTTGCAGGCCTGGTCTATCTGTGTGTACAAGGCGCCGGTCGTGTAGCGGTTCTCCAGCACCAGGCATTTAGCTACGTTGTGGTGCTGCTGGTTGTGGTCCACGCGGCCTGGTTTCTTATCGCTGATAGTGTCGTCGTGGAGTATCTGAAACCGGGAGCGCCTGCTTATATGTGGGCGGGGCTGTTAAGTCTTTTTTCGATTTTATTTCTCGTCATCAGCGCCAGGCCCACGGCTCGCAAGAAGTCGTTCCTTAACCGTCTAAGCTTCCGCGGCTGGCACCGCGCGCTGAGTTGGCTCGCCATTGGCGCCGCGCTATTCCATATCCTCGGTAGCAGCTTGTACGTCCGCGACGCGTTGCAGTATCTGTTACTTATGCTGATCATTCTGCCCGCTCTGGCACCCACCCCATGGTCAAGATACTTCGATTTGCGTGGTTATCCCTCCTCTAGTTTGCTGATGCTCGCTGTGTGTCTGGCGGCCGCTATATCACTCAGTCGCAACGTGTGGCAGCTATGACGCCTGTGGTGAAGCTTGTTCTGCTCGGTGGGTTATTATCATTTGTTTGGCTGTTCTATACTTCGACCGAAGCATACCAAGCATCCCAGCTTCCGCAGCGCTTCCAGCCACGTGTTGCGATGACCTTCGCGCACAACGACCATAAAAATCAAAAATGTGTTGATTGCCACCACAATTTTACCGACGATAGCGGTCAGGGTCTGTGTCTTGATTGTCACTTAAGACAAGCGGACATTAGCTTCAAACTGGAACAACAGTTTCATGCACTATGCCGCGGCTGTCACGAAGAGAACCAGCACGTTGGAGATGATCACGGACCGATTCGTTCTTGCGTAGCTTGCCATACTGCGGACTCCAAGCCCTAATTACCACCCAGTGAAGACATGTAATCTATAAATGATTGTGGCAGCTGACTGTAGAGGGTATTGCGGTCCCAATACTCGCGCCAATGGGCGATTTTATCGTCATCAGCAAACTCGACTACACAGAGTACCGGCAATGTGACACGCTCACCGCTTTTGAAATGCCAGATTTCCAGCCGCTCCGAATACACTCGTCCGTCAACTTCGTCGATGGTTTTCGGTAGCATTTCCAATCGCTCAAGTTCGTTGAAACACACCCCGAATTTAAAGCGTATACCGTCATGGCCTTGGGTGCCCTCCGGCTCGACCGGTACGTCCTGATATATTGCGTCAGCGGTAAACAAACCCAGGATCGCTTCAATATCAAGACTATCTATATTGTCTAGCAGCTTTTGGAAAACTCGCTCTCGTTCAGTTGTGATAGAAACTGTCATGCTTCTTCCTCTTAACCATCGCTTTTCGGGACGATTATACGGAGATATTAATGAGGGTGATCTTGTTTGTACGTTATCATGTCACAAAAGTGAAAGGTCAACGATCACATTTGTGGGCCTTGTGCATGTTTGTCCGTGTGCGACCCAAGGTTCGGAGCATAGGCGGCAGCAGTTAAGATGAAATGTATGGAAACTCAACGTTTACAGCTTCGTCAGTGGTGCGAGACCGATTTTGAAAATATTGCGGCATATTATGCCGTTGAAAATAATGCGAAGTATGTGGGCGGGCTGAAGAACGCCGACGAAGCGTGGCGGCTACTCGCACTGCATATCGGGCATTGGCAACTGAAGGGTTTTGGTTATTGGGCAGTAGATGAAAAAGATACTGGCGATTTTGCTGGTTGTGTCGGCTTATGGCAGTCTTCTGGGTGGCCCGAGTTAGAGTTAGGTTATTGGTTGGTAAACGAACATCATGGAAAAGGCTACGCTCTTGAAGCTGCAACAAAATGTAAGGAGTATGCGCGTGATATTCTGCGAGCGGGTTCACTAGTGAGCTATATAGACCCAAATAATAAGGCGTCAATCAAATTGGCGGAGAAGCTTGGGGCAAAGTACGAAGATACCATTGAATTGCTAGCGCATGGCATTCATTGTGTATATCGTCACTTTTGACGAGCTAAGGCAAAACAATGCCCTGCAAGAGGTGACAATGAAGCGTAGACAACTTCTAAAAATGTCAGCAGTAGGTGGAACGGTACTCGGTTTGGGGAGTTACGCTTGGCTACAACGAGGAACAAGTGCGGAAAATTTCACTATCGATGCTGCTTTGGCACAGCTAGATATTCTTTCTGTGGGAGCCGTTACAAGTGTTGGTGGGTGGAATCCTTATCAAATTTTTGTTCACTGTGCGCAAAGTGTGGAATATTCCATGACTGGCTTTCCAGAACATAAATCAAAATTTTTCAAAAATACGGCCGGTCAGCTCGCTTTTTCGGTTTTTTCCTCCAGAGGTAAAATGAGCCACCCGTTGACCGATCCGATACCGGGGGCGCCAGCATTTGACCTCAAGCAAGATACTCATGGCGCACTAACTCGCCTCAGGAAAGCGTTACTAGAGTTCCAGCAACATAAAGGGGACCTGGAACCACATTTTGCTTACGGCGAATTATCAAAAGAAGATTATGCGGTAGCGCACGTCATACATTTGAATAACCACTTGGAGGAGATAGTGGTTTGAGGAAAATTGTTCTTGTTACAGGTGCCAGCCGCGGTATCGGAGCGGCGACGGCCAGGCATCTTGCAAAGCAAGGCTACGATGTTTGCATCAACTACAGAGCTAATGTGGATGCAGCTGAAAAACTAGTTGCTGAAGTTCTAGCGCATGGCAGTAAAGCGATCGCCGTTCAAGCGGATGTCTCCAAAGAGTCCGATGTGCTCAAACTGTTTGCTGTGGTGGACGAAGAATTAGGGTCAATCACCTCACTGGTCAACAACGCGGGGATGTTATTACCACAAACGCACGTCGAGGAAATGACAGCGGCGAGGATAAATCTGATACTCGCTACTAATGTTACCAGCTATTTTCTCTGCTGCCGGGAAGCCATCAAGCGCATGGCGCACAAACATGGCGGCCCGGGCGGTGCAATCGTCAATGTATCATCCGCTGCTTCACGGTTGGGATCTGCCGGCGAATATGTCGACTATGCGGCTTCTAAAGGTGCCATTGATACACTGACCACAGGACTTGCGCTCGAAGTAGCGGGCGAAGGTATCCGGGTAAATTGCGTGCGCCCGGGTTTTATCCATACATCTATGCATGCCGATGGCGGAGAGCCGAACAGGATTGATCGTCTAAAGGCGGATATACCATTAGAGCGGGGTGGCGATCCGCATGAAGTTGCCGCGGCCATTGCCTGGTTGTTGTCCGAAGAAGCGTCGTATTCCACCGGAGCTTTCATCGATGTAGCGGGTGGCAGGTAGCTACCCGCACACGCCGTTAGGATACGAATCAGCCGTTTACCTTTACCAACCTCAAAGAGGGCGTGGGCTGGCCGAAAATAGTCGACTTTATCATTGATCGGGGTATGTTGGCCCCCAGTGCTGTTTGAAGTAAAGGGGAGCCGCTTGGTGCAAGACTCCTCGGTGTAGAGCTCAACTGGAGAGAGTCTGAATTGTTCGCTTTCCAGGCATGAGAGGTATATGCTACGGCCAACAATGAAAGCATGACCAGGAAGAGTAAAATAACAAGCTCCGAGCAACCACGGCCCGGATACAAGGCTCGAACCGGACGAATAGTGATCTGACTTGGCAGATGCGGTAACGCTCCTGATTGCCCACAGTTGATCGTTTTCTATGCGCCAAAGGGTACGGTGCGCTAATAATGCCCGCACCAAAAAACATACAATGCTTGGAGTAAGACGTGTCTGCAAAACACGCATTGATTATAGATGTCGACGTGTGCCTCCATCTCGATAAGAAGTCCGAATTTCGAAGTGAGGGGGCAGATTGATGGAACAAAACTTTGACTGGGACGACCTAATATTCGAACTGGGCGATAGGAATATCATCCCCGTCATTGGCAAGGAGTTGCTAACGATCTCATCGGAGGGCAGCAATAGTACATCGGTTGAGCAGTGGCTGGTCGGGCAACTGCTGTCTCATTTCAAAGATCGCGGCGACATAAGCGATGCCGCCGAATTCCATAGCGGGATGTCGCTTAACGAATTCACGCTGGGCTACATGAGCTTGTATCCGATCGACAAGCGCGAGAATCGCAAACGTATTGTCAAAAAAGAAGTCACGCGGCTGCTCGCTGACGATGCTGTTGATATCCCGGATGTGTTGAAGAAGCTTGCAGCCATCGACCACTTCGATCTTTTCGTTTCCACGACTGCCGATACTTTGCTTGACCAGGCTATCTTAAGCGTTCGTGGCGGATGTGATTCTGTCGCGTATAAGCTTCGTTCTGCACCGCAGGATATCGGCGCGCCGCTCGATAAGGCGACGGTATATCACATATTCGGCACATTCGACGACAGCCAGGATTTTGCCGTCACAGACGAAGACAAGATCGAATTCCTACACTCCGTCTCCAAAGATGCCGAGCCGCGTAATCTGCTGGATTTTCTGAGCAACAAAAGCTTGCTACTCATTGGCTGCGGCTTGTCCAAAAGCATTGTACCGTATCTTGTGCGAACGCTGGCGAATGATCGTCTGTTTCCGTCCAAAAACTACCGCGTCGTCGACAATATGCTGAGCCAGGATCCAGAAATCTTGCTGTTCTGGAGGGGTTTCTCCGGCGAGGTATTGCTATCGAACGACGCCAACCAGTTCGTTACCGAACTGCACGATCGATGGATGGCTGACATCGGCCCTGCCAAAGCTACTGACGCATCTGATTCGAACGTTGCTGTCGCTGCAAACGTCGATACGTCAGTAGACAAAATGGACAATGGTGCAATGCACGTGTTCATCAGCTATCGGCGCGATGACGGGCCCGCGACCGATAAAATTGTGGATGCGTTGCGATCAAAAAACATCCTGGTTTGGTATGACCAGGACAATATCCAAGGTGGCGATGACTGGCGGCGAGAAATTGAAAAGAACATTAGTTCTTGCTTGTTGTTCATGCCGGTGCTGTCGAAGAATTCGCAGTCTGATGAAAACGTGGCGATAGAGGAATGGAATCTCGCTTTCGACAGGCGCAAGCGGATAAACAAATTGCTACCGTTTATTCTGCCTGTTGTCATAGATGAGGGCATCGGCCCCGACGCCGATTTGATCGACCCGGAGTTCTGGAAATATGATACTGAGGAATGCATCGACGGCGTGGTGCCGGAGAGCTTTCTCGACAACGTTCAAGCCAAGATCAAGCAGCGCATCAAGGCGAAAAACAGATGAGTGCGCAGAACGATCAAGCCAGCAGCCTCGATCGTAGCAATCCGTTTGTGGGCTTACGTTCGTTCGAAGAACGTGATGCAGAGTTTTTCCTTGGTCGGCACAGTGAGACTGACGACCTGTTCCGCCGTGTGTGCAACAACAAGACAACGATTTGTTTTGGCCGCTCGGGACTGGGGAAAACGTCACTATTGCTGGCGGGATTGTTTCCGCGGTTACGGCGTAACCGTTCCTTCCCTATCCATGTACGACTGGATTATCGCGACAGCTCCTCCGATCTCGCCCAGCAGGTATTGACTCAGACCGCTGCCACTGGTCGCAAACATAACATCGATGTTCCCGAATTCAGGAATGACGAATCACTGTGGGAGTATTTTCACCGAGCGGAATTTTGGACGGCCGGATTCGCGCTGCTGACGCCCGTGATCGTTTTTGACCAATTCGAGGAGTTGTTCACGTTAATCAAGCCGCACGATCCCCGGCGTGCGCGCTTCACTGAACAGCTCAGCGACCTGATGGAGAATCGGGTACCTCGGGCCGACGCAAAGCGCCTCAGCGATATGGAGGAGCCGCCGTTCTCACTCGACGATCAACCTTACAACGTGGTGCTTTCGTTGCGAGAGGACTTTTTACCCGATCTCGAGACGATGCGTTCCCGCATTCCGTCACTGAGCAAAAACCGCATGCGGCTATTGCCGATGAATGGCCAATCGGCGTATCAGGTCGTGACGCAGGTCGAAGGCCTTGCGTCTCCTGAGATCGCAACGCAAATCGTGCGCTTCGTGGCCGGCAATACCGAGGAACAGGAGCTGGACAGGTTGAGCGTTGAGCCGGCACTGCTAAGCATTTTTTGCCGCGAATTGAACAAAGACCGATTGGAGCGCGGCCTGGATTCGTTTTCACAGGAATTGCTGGACGAACGCGGCGGCCAAATACTCGATGACTTCTACGACAATACGCTCGACCATTACGACAACGAAGCAGCGATTCGGGTGCTGATTGAGGAACATCTGCTAACCGACTCAGGCAGACGCATTCCAATAGCCATGGAGGATGTGCTTAAACGCGACGTTGATATCAATGAGGAATGTATTGACCGACTGATTGATGACCGCTTGATCCGGCGCTACGAACGCGATGGCGTCGTGTTACTTGAGCTCACTCACGATTTGCTGACGGGGGCTATACGCGATAGTCGGGATCGACGACGTAACTTGGAATTGGAGCAGCAAGCGGAGGCGCAACAGGACAAGCTCAGGAAGGAGCAGATCAGAACGATAGCCTGGGCGGCGTTTGCCTTTTTGGCAGTAATAGTCGGCGCTGGCGGCTACTGGTACGTAAACAACCAGCGGCAAGTGGCCGCGGACGCGAAGCAGGAAGCGTTGGCTGCCCTAAAGAGGGCTGGGCAAGCCGAGACTAAGGGAGATTTACTCACTAAGTCGGTCATAGATCTTATCGCAGAAGTGAAACCTCTTATCGATATCGACTCGTCCGTGCTGGACGAGGCCACCAAAGAGAAGCTAAGGAAAGCTTCTGAAAACACAAAAAAGGTGATGGGTGAGTATTGGGTAGCCATTGATGATGCGAAAGCATCCGTCGGCAAGTCCAATGACAAGGAGGTTAGCGCAAGCGTGCAAAAGGATCTCAATGCGGATTTGAGCTCAAAAGATGAGTTAAAGCGCCTCGAGGCAGCGCTAATATTCGCGCGTCAAGCGACAGAAGAAGATGCCCGCAAGCAGGCCTATGAGGTGGTGAAAGACGCGGCGGTTGCCGTTCTGGTATCCGATGATCAGAAAAAGCGCAGATACGCGTATTCTAAGTTGAAAAATTCTCTAGATAACCAGCTAGCGATTAGCACAATGCTTACTGCCTTGCGTGAGGAAGACTTTATAACTGAGGCTCAGAGTAAGGAACGTGGGGTCAACGCAAGATATATGGCGTTGCGGGTGCTTGAACAGACCAACCTGGGTGCATGGAATCATGAGCTGATTAAGAAAGCTGGGGAGACACTCGACTTTTTATCACAATCTACGCCGTCACTGGGTCCCAACAGCAAGAAAGCTATTGGGCGCGTTTGGGTTGTGATGCGTTTAGCGATAATTAACTCAGAAGATAGAGCATTCCGGCGCCAATTTGGTGCTCACGGCGGCCTGTCGGATGACGACCCGGTCGCGATCGAAGAGATCGTCGATCGCCTCGAGGCCAAGCAGTTTGGCCCCGCCGGAAGAGATATCGCGCTCAATTATCTACTAGAGAAAACCGACGCTGCCGCATGGCGCGGCATTCCGGATCGTAACCCAGTCAAGGATATGATTTCGTATATCGATAACAATGAGTCGACAATGGGTCCCAGCGCTCGCAAAAAGGCGACAGCGTTACGCAGCAAGATCAAAGGATTCCCCTAATACCCCCAGGAGCTAGAACCAATTCACTAGTTACATTTAAGGAAGGCACATGGCTATTGATTTCAATAAGGTACCGAAGTACATCCGCAATGAGTTGGAGAAAGGCAACAAGATCATCCAGCGTTCTGAGAAAGGACGGCGAGTCAAGCGCGTTCAGGAATGGCTGAGATACCACGAGTGCCGAACAAGTATCGACCAAGACTTTGGCCCGGCGACGGCTGCGTGCGTGCGAAATTTTCAAAAGAAGGCAAAGCTAAGAGTTACCGGTAAGGTAGACCAAAAAACCTGGGACGCGCTGGTCGCGCCGATGCGTGCGTCCCTACTGCCGCCAAAAAATATCGATAGGCTCACACCGCAAAAAGCCGTGCGCAAGGTGGCGCAGCAGCATCTGAAACAGCACCCAATCGAAATTGGCGGCGACAACAAAGGCCCCTGGGTGCGTCTGTATTGTGAAGGCCACGACGGCCGCCCATGGGCGTGGTGTGCAGGTTTCGCTTCACTGATAATGCTTCAGGCTCACTTCTACTTGGAAAAAAAGGTACCGTTCAAAGGCTCGGTTTCTTGCGACTCCCTAGCGGCGCAGGCAAAGGAGGCAGGACTATTTGTGCCGGAGTGGCATATCACCAGGGGTAAAATCGCTTGGGAAGACTTTGGTGGCTGTTGCATCTTTTTAAAGCGCCGCACTTCCACAGATTGGGTTCATGCTGGCTATGCACTGGATGCTACGGGACGGTCAAAAGAAACGGTGTTTTCAACGATTGAAGGCAACACCAATGACGAAGGCAGCCGCGAGGGTTTTGAAGCCTGCGAACGTACTCGCGGGGTCGTGCGAAGCAACTACGATTTTATCTCTTTGGCGTGAACTGCGAACGTACCACGTCCTCGCCAGCGTCATGGTCAATGCACACCTTTCGGGTTGGCGTCACTGTCGTGCTTCTTGCTTTATGGGCTTGCACAACTGAGCAAGTGGCCACCCCGGCATCGAAACCGGTATTCCACGACGATATGCTGGAAGCTCTGAGACAAGGCGTAGAGTCCGAGCTGGAACAGCCGGTGGTGATTGATGTCGACGAGTTGCGAAAAAACGAGCGCTGGGCTTTCGTTACCGCGGTCTCGCTCACTGCTGACCGGAAACCCATCGACTATTCTCAAACCAAGTTCGCCGCTGACGTTGCCGATGGCGTCTTTGACGACTGGCTCTGCGCTCTGCTTGAGAATGAAGGGGAGGGGTGGAGACTGGTGGCGCTGGAGATTGGTGCTACCGATGTGCCATTCATGGATTGGCCGGAACGCTATGGGGTTCCCAAGGCTATTGTGCTTCCCTAAATCGTAAATGGTCGTTGGCCGTCGTAATCCGAACTAGGTTCTCCAACCACCAGGTGGTTCGGCTGCTGGGTTTCAGGCATTGCTGCAATAATGCCTTTGTGGAAATCGTTGTAATTGCCACGAAATTGACCGTCGGCCCATAAATCTTTCAAGGTTCGAGTAAATCGTCCATTGCGTACCCCTTTATACTCTCCTTCGGAAGAGAGCTGGTCGTCCTGGCAACCAGAGAACAGTCTCACAGTCGCTCGAATCGGCGGACGAGGGTCAGGCAGCTGGTACTGTAGGTTGGAATAGAAATCCCGATTCTTTTTGAATGTATCTATGGCCGGTTTACGCGGCATAAAGCGAACCCCGGTAGCATCATCTTCAGTCACTAGATCGTTGCGTTTCGCCATTGCGGTGGCGCCAACACCTTTGGTCACAGAGCCACTATGGCAGCTATCAGATAGCACAAAGATGCGTACCCCCTCGGCGAACTCGGACCACAGAATATTCAGCTCGTCATCAAGCAGTTGGCCATCGTACAAACACCAGGTTTCATCTTTTAGATCTTCCTCGTCGCCGTCGACATCTTTGATCTGGCCGCCGTGGCCGGCGTATGTGAGCAGAAAGAAATCATCGCGCTGCAATTTGTCAGCGGCATCGGCGATGCAGTTGGTTACCGCGGCACGGGTTGCCGCTGCAGTTTTCAATACAGTTGCTGCAAAGCCCTGTTGCATAGCAATCTGTGTCATTACGTCGGCGTCAGCCTCGCAGGCACTCAGAGGGCCCGACCAGCCGGAGTAGTGATTTGGATCGACGATGTTAACTCCAATATGAACCGAAATTGCGTTCGGCATAACTGTTCTCCTTAAAATTGAACCGCACCGACAACGGTGTTCAACAAACCGTTACCCTGGATGTACTAGCTGCCTAAGCTTGAAAACCAGGAATACAGATTTACCACGCATACAATGCCGTGCATCACCATGAACGCCAGCGGAACCCAGGATTCCACCGCGCTGAAAGAGACATGTTTGTCACGCTGCAACTGTTTCCACTCGGCGTAGTATGGGGCGAGGGGTAACTGCTGCTCCATGACTTGAATGACGTCGAACTTTGCTGAATTGAGGCTTTTGTAGGAAGCAATCAGGCGGCGCCAGGTATAACTGAACACGACACCTGCTAGCGCAGCGAGCCAGAGTAAGCGCTCGGGATCACCCTGCAGGTAACCGGTAACGCCTAGCAAGGTGGTATTGATTGCCAGAAAATACGTATTGGCACCATGACGCCGTTCCGAGATTTTATCGGCAGAGGCGACATAGTCCTGATACATCCGCAGATAATCGGCGCGATAGTTAGTGCCGTATTCTGACTCTGGCATTCTCAGCAGTTCGTGATCAGGTTGCATCGCTAATTCTCACAGCGTGACTTTTGCTTTCAATAACGCCGACTATATTCTATCGTTCTTCACTAGCCGCCAATAGAACTTGCCCAGCGTCGTTAGTGCAGCACTACCGGATTCCATCGCTGCGTAGTAAAGGTCTTTCCCGTCTGTGGTATTCAACAGTCCTGCGTTACGCAGTTGTTTGAAAGCATTGAACTTCGCCACGTTGTCTGCATTGTGTGATTCGTGTGTGTGCTCAAAGCTTGGGTCCATTATTATTTGCATGTCGGGCCCGCGAAACAGGCTTGTCATCTGGCGCAGTACATCATCTCGAACCGCGGGTTCACAGTGGCGAATTGGATTCAGCTGGCGGGCATGCGATTTGTACATTGGCCGCTGTTGCCAGGAGCTCAATGCCTGCTCTGCGTAGGCATACAGCGATGCTGCCGATACATAGCCGCGAATATCAGCCGCGCCGCCTTCCAGCGCGTGTAGCAGTAGTTCGGTAAATAGGCTGTACTCCAGTCCCTCTTGTGACTCCTGCTTTTCGCTGGACGCAGCCAGTATTGTTACACCTTCCGTGAGGGTGACCTGATTATACTTTTGGTCATTTCCGCTATTGCCAATGCTGCCGCTATTGCAGCAGTCGAGAATAAGCAGTATGGAACCCACTTCGCTTTGGTTGGCAATCTCCAGCAGCTCTCCCATGGGATAGCCGCGATCATCGGGCTTACTATCATGGGTAACGAGACTGCCGCCGTCCTCAGAGGCCACACCGTGGCCCGAAAAATAGAACACCACATCGCCGCCGCGAATATCGTTCGTTAACTGTTGAACTTTGCCACGCAGCGCCTCTTCGGTCACTTGGCCTTGATCACTGGTTAACAGCAGGCAATCGTAATTCCGTGATCCATCTGCGTGACGACCGAGCATTGCCGCCATGGCCTTCGCGTCGTCGACACAGCACGTCAGATCTCGCTCGTTTGCATAATTGTTATTGCCGACCAGAAGAGCTCGCTTGCTCATTGCTGCACCTCAGCGAAAAGATCGCCGTTATTTTTGTTATGAATCGAGTCACCGATACAACCTGCGGCCTGGATGGTTGTATCGCTTTCGTCTCGCAATGCTATGCATCATAGAGTTAAAGTAATGAGAGTACAACATAAGCTCTAAACGAGATTGGTTAGATAGCGGGCCGCCTCAATAGCCAATAGTCGGTGGCATGCATTTAGGGAAACACTTTGGGGGGAGCGATGCCGGTGGTATAGTTATTCATGATCTAGAACATTTAGACATATAAGAACGTTCGATGATAAAAGCCTTTTTAAGGGACTTGAAACGCCGTCAAGTCTATAAAGTAGCCTTGACCTACGCCGCCGTCGCCTGGATGGTACTGGAAGTCGCTGACCTGGTGTTTCCCTTGTTTGAACTGCCAGACTGGTCCCTCAGACTGGTTCTCATTATTTGTGCACTGGGCTTTCCCATCGCCATGGTCCTCGCCTGGGTGTTTGATCTAACTCCGGATGGCGTTGTCGTCACCGAACCCGCTCCGGAAGAAAAGGATCAGCGTCACCTATCAGGCGGCCAGATAATACAGATCGGGCTTATTGCGATTCTAGTGACCATAGTCGGCTACCTTTACATCGACAGACTGTCGCTCAAAGAGCAGCAAGACCCAGCCACTCAAGTTGCAGCAGATGCCGATGATAGATCAATTGCTGTGTTGCCATTTGTCAATATGAGCCCAGATGCTGGCAATGAATATTTCAGCGATGGCGTTTCGGAGGAGCTGCTTAATGCACTTGCGAATGTACGCGGTCTGCGAGTGGCCGCGCGAACCTCTTCATTCTTCTTCAAGGGCAGCAATGAGGGAGTAACTCAGATTGGCGAAAAGCTGGGGGTTGCGACGCTATTGGAAGGCAGTGTGCGCAAATCAGGTATCGCGGTTCGGATCACAGCGCAACTAATCAATACGAAGAACGGCTTTCACCTCTGGTCAAAAACCTACGACGGCACCTTGGACGATATTTTTAGCCTCCAGAATGATATCGCCAGCCAGGTTGTTCAAGCGATTACACCGGTATTGCTGATTGATACTGACAGAACCCAACAGCTACCGACCAAGAGTGTGACAGCATACAACCACTACCTGAAAGGGCGGGCGTTCCTGGGGCAAACTGACGACAACGTGTCATTGGATAGTGCCCAGGCAGAATTTGACCTGGCGATCAAGGATGACGCAGGCTATGTCGAAGCTTACGCGGGTTTGTGCGAAACGGAACTGGCACGCTATACACATCACCGCCAAAAGCAGGCGTTCACGGCAGCAGAGCAGGCCTGCCATCGCGCGCTGACGCGGGAAAAATATGAAGCACAAAGTTGGGAAGTCCACATTGCCCTGGGAAGTCTTTATCGTGAGGCGGGAGAGCACGCGAAATCACTTTCGGAGCTGAGTCACGCGAACAGAATCCGACCCGATTCGGCAGAGTTGTTTCAGCAACGGGGTTTAACTTACGCGGCAAGCGGCCGGGCGGCTGATGCAGAAGTTGCTTTCAAACGCGCCCTCAAAATTGATCCGGCAAACTGGGGTTCCTACCTTAAGCTCGGTAGCTTTTATTATGATCAACGCCGATACACCGAAGCCATCAGCCAGTTTGATCGGATTCTGGAGATTGTGCCGGAGCATACCAGCGCACTAATTGGCCTCGGCTCAACACTCTACATGCAGGGTAAAGAAGGAGAAGCAGAAGTAACGTGGCAAAAGGCAGAAGTGCAAGCGCAGGATAAGGATGCGGGTTCTTTAGGGATCATATTTGGCAATCTCGGACTGGGCCACTATTACAAAGGTGAATTTGAAAAAGCGGTCGCCATGCAACTTAAGGCGGCAAACCTGATTGGTGAGGACCATAAGGTATGGGGGCGATTGGCAGAGTCCTATCGCGGCAACGGTGAACATGCCAAAGCGAAGGAAAGTTACATCACGGCAATCGAGCTGGCCGAAAAAGAATTGACACGCAATCCGAACCATTGGGAAACACTGGGGCTTCTCGGGCTGTACCATGCCTTTGCTGGCAGCAAGCAGACTGCGTTGAAATATAAGCAGAAAATGCTTGTACAGAAGGGCAGTGTCAGTACAGCTCATTATTTCGCCAGCCTGATCAACTGGATTTGTGGCGATACCGATGGAGCGTTTGCCGAACTGGACGCCGCAATGGCAAGCGGGTTTTCAGCGAAGCTTATCGAGATGGATCCTGATCTCAAAAGTCTAAGGCAGGCTGACCCCAAACGTTTTCAGGACATAATTGATAAAACCTAAAATTGACATTGCTGCTCATAAGCGTATTGTAAAACTGATAACAACGGAGGATATAACAATGGCGGATTCTGATAGCCCGAATGAAGATACTAAGCGACCAGGGCCACCGGATGTTCAACGTCCAGGACCACCGGATGTTCAACGTCCAGGACCACCCGATGTCCAGCGACCCGGACCACCAGATGTTCAAAGACCGGGACCACCCGATGTTCAACGGTAAGACAACCAACCGAAATTCATTCAATTTAGACAGTAAATAATAATCAGGAGTTGTACTATGCAATGCCCGAAATGCCAAAGCGCCATGGAAGATAAAACCTACGGCGCGAAAATCACAATCCAGCGTTGTACTAATTGTAAGGGCCTCTTCTGTAAGC
>JBPCXM010000750.1:0-4077 GCA_051008535.1 Pseudomonadales bacterium
TTACATTCTTCAACGCCGCTTCCTCACCCAGACCAAAAAACAATTCATGACTCTGGTCAGAACCCAGCCCTTCGCTGGTATACACTTGATTGACAAATTTTTTGCCGCTGCTGGTTTCTACCGTGACGATCGCACCCAATGAGGACGGTACGTCTGGAAGTCTTACTTTCAGCCAGTGGTTTGTACCGCCCGCATTCAAAAAGGCGCGCAGTTCGCTGTCGAGATTGCCCAGTACTACATCTGGCCAGCCGTCGTCATTAAAATCTGTAACGACCATATTGACACCAAACTTTTTATTCGACAGCCCCGCCATTTCTTCGACGGCTTGAAATTGCCCGTCGTTTTTTTGTTGCAACAAACGGCCTGGGTATAAGTCGAACAAACCGGGAATGCTAGCACCCGGAAAGCGGATATAGTTTTGTGAGATCAGATAGTCCGCCAAGGCGTCGTTATTAAAGTCATACGATACCAAGCCCCAGCCAAAGCCGTACATGGCAGCATTGTGCGCTTTGGCCACGTCTTTAAACACTAGGTCGCCCTGGTTTTCTAACAAGATGTAGTCGGTGTTCAACACTTGATCTTCAGACAAATCACCGCGCAGCAATTTAACCGGTAGTGTATTGCCAACATTGCTGAAATAGAGATCCAACTTGCCATCATTGTTGTAATCGCTGACCGCTATGCCCATGGGGTAACTAAAAGTAACCGGCAGGCTAACTTCTGAGAAAGTAGAATCGCCGTTGTTCTTGTAGATACTAGGCACGCCTGTGTCATGGGCGACGACCAGTTCGCTGTGACCGTCATCATTCAGATCTGCGAACACAGACAAAAACGTATTATGCTGATGGAATACGCCTGCTTGCTTGGTGATGTCGGTAAACGTGTTATCACCGTTGTTCAGTAGCAGATTGTTCGTACCACCGTATTCCAGATCATTGAAAATCGTTTCGCCTTCTACGAACTCCGGACGGATGTAATTCGATATGTATAAATCCACGGCACCATCTCTATTGATGTCGGCGGCAGAGATAGAAAGTGGCATCGATTTACGGTCTAGCGGGAAGTCGACTTTGGCACCGCTGAAGCCCGAACCCGTATTGGTATAAAAGTACACGCCCGACTGTCGCGCGATGAACAAGTCGGCCAATCCGTCACCAGTGGCATCAATCGACATTGCGCCATACGTTGGGTCGCTACTTTCTTTCGTAATGGCACTGCCGTACTTGGAAACGCTGAGCGCCGAGTTTTCATAGACAAGAATCGCATCTTGCTGCCCAATACCACCCCCGACAAATACTTCATCAACACCATCGTTGTCGACGTCTATGGCCGACAAACCCATAAACGGCAGCGCCGCATTGAAATCAGAACTGTGTTTAAAGTCAGTAGCGATCTCATTGAAGCGAAGCTCGGTCTCTCCCTGCTGTACTTCTTCGCCTTGTACGGCTAATTGCACACCCTTTTTTGTGACTTGTAGAAAGACTGCAACTGCTAAAATGATCACCAAGCCACATATGATATATTTTTTCACGGCTGGTTCCCCCAAATTCATAGTATGAAATAAAATAGATTACTGTCACCTCAGACTCAGATCACAGTTTCTGGTTTTAGTTGCATACTAAACAGTCGTAATTTAAAAAATCGAGGGGCTTTCGTTGCTATCACACGGGCACATTTTTAGCGGGCACAAAATACTCTGAAATATTCGCAAGCGAAAAACCCTCCTTGGGTAAGTGCCCTTCTCCTCGCTCTACGACTACAAAGTTCTTGTTGCAGTTTACCGATGGAATAATATGTGGGTTTACCGTAGCAAAACTCAAGATCTCGTGAACAAGCCTATCAAGCGGGGGCTCAGCATCTCCTGATTTGCGACGTACCACGGCCAATAGTGATGCTCTCCAATCCTCGAGAATGTAAAGCCCACCGGGACGAATTAGGGGAAATAACAACTCGAAAGTGGCTAGCGACGGAGAATAAACGTGCGAAGCATCGTCGATCACTAGATCAATTGGTTGTGCCGGGAAATCCTCAGCGACAATCGCCGCCAGCAGGGATTTATCCGCCTGATCAACACCAAAATGGGTATGGACATTTTTCTTCAGGTTCTGATTTTCAATGTATCTTGTTAAGGTCGGTGCGGAGGGATTTAGCTCAACGCAGCACAATTTGTCTAGCTCAAGCAAATGCCAGAAAAAGATGGCTGAACCACCATCTCTAACCCCAATTTCCATCATGTTGCGTATGTCACGCCCTCGCAGGCATTCAATGTAATTGCTCACAAGACTCGGATCTTTGAACAGTGTAATGACCTCGTCGGTCGAAGGACTCGCTCTCATTCCAGGCGTTAGTTGCAGAACAACGCCATCGCACTGGATCGACAGCTCGTCATTCCAATGCAGTTTGTCGCTGTGGTCAACATTGGATTCGGACATGGATGATTACCTCGTTATGCGGGAGCTACAGTATCACAGTTTAGTTTTTGAGATAATTAGCGATTACCGTCGAGGTGTGGACAATCGCGTGATAGATTGGTGACAGGCGCAAATTGCTTTGCATTCATGCCATATAGGTTCCCACGTGAAACACACGCGCCGGAAAAACTGAACTTCGGCTTAGGATTCAATCACAACTATAATTCGTACATGACGTCGAAATTACAAAACGCCACGCCCTCTTCAAGTGGTAACTTCAAACCCTGATCAGCTATCCGGCTTTCTCGCTGCACGATTAGTTTCTCTTTGTCTGGACGACTTTGATACACAGGGTTACTGCCACGAAGTTTGTCCTGATCAGCGCCGGAAAAATAGATTTCTGACGTCACAACACCGTTGCTTGGACTGCGAACTTTGACGTGTATATGCGCCGCCCTATCAATGTCAAAAATGCGATACCACTTCGGCACAATAGTCTTGATCATGTACCGGCCCACCGCATCTGTACGAACCTTTGTAAAATACCGAAAGTTGGGATCCAACCCCTTCGGGGCTGTATCGCAAGGGTGTTTGTAGTATCCATTGTTATCCGCTTGCCAGATTTCAACAGTCGCATTGCTTACGGGTCGGCAATCGACATTTTTAATCCGGCCAAACAGATACGCGATCTGACCCTTTGCAGTGCCAGACTGTCCCGGTATTGTTGTGAGATCGCTGACCCAGGGAATTTCTTATGCCGGATATAGTGATCCGTCCTCCGCGCTAGGTGTGATCTCACAAGCGCTCGAAGCCGTTGCGAGCTTTGGTGTCAACCAAGCACCTGCCCCGACTGCAGCTGCTTTGAGTAAGTTGCGTCTTTTCTGAGGCCATACCTCAATTTGCTCCATAACTTACCCTCTCAATCCTAACTGTCCGCAATATAATGGAATTCACGATTAAATGCACACGATAGCAGAATCCGAAATTTGTGTAGTTGGGTGATCGTAGTTAGGTGAGCGATTGTCGGATTGTATCGAAGTATTTTCTCAGATATGTCGAGCCACGTCTGAGCCGCTGCATACTAGTCGGCGCGATTCTGTTCCATCTCTATGATTATTTTGCCCCGCGCGTGGCCTTCTTCCGAATACTGAATTGCCGCCGGAGACTCACTCAACCGGTAACGCCGGTCGATCACCGACGATAGCTTTCCGGCCTGCATGAGGTCAGCGAGAAAAGTGAGATCTTCTTGATTTAGTTCTGCCAGAATATTTTCGAACTTCTCACCCACGAAAGGTGACAACAACAGCGCCTTGATCGGGCTCACTAGAGGTCCTATCCAATTACCCGGTGGTCCTCCCACCATAACGAGAACGCCATTAGGCACTAGAACCTCCCTATTTTTTGACAACGAGTGATTCCCAACATTGTCGACAATCACGTCGTAAGTTTGGCCACTTTCGGTATAATCCTCCTGAGTGTAATCGATGACGTGATCTGCGCCGATCGATTGGACCATCTCCAGGTTCCGGGAGCTGCATACACCCGTCACTTTTGCGCCGAATGACTTGGCGATCTGAACAGCGTATGTACCCACGCCACCCGATGCGCCATTAATCAGTACCTTATGCCCCGCTTTTATCTGGCCCTTGTCTCGAAGGGCCTGCAG
>JBPCXM010000751.1:0-9669 GCA_051008535.1 Pseudomonadales bacterium
ATCGTTGTTTCATTTATAGATGGAGCTCATAACCGGATTTGAACCGGTGACCTCTTCCTTACCAAGGAAGTGCTCTACCGACTGAGCTATATGAGCCAAGCATGTCTAGTCAAATCAATCGGTTATAAAGTAGCTTCTGGAGCGGGTAGCGGGAATCGAACCCGCATCTTCAGCTTGGAAGGCTGAGGTTCTACCATTGTACCATACCCGCTTGTTCCGCCCGCCTATGCAAACTGTGCTCTTTCTATCCAACCCCTGATTTTCATGGTGGAGGGGGGTGGATTCGAACCACCGAAGCTTGCGCGTCAGATTTACAGTCTGATCCCTTTGGCCACTCGGGAACCCCTCCCAAAAAAGAGGGCGGTATTTTGCTTATCAGTCAACCGGATGTCAATGAATTTATAGAAAAAACAGCAACAACGCCGCTTGCCGCACAAAGTACAACAATTAAACAATATGTTTAGGCGCTTTGTTCACAAGATATGCGGTTTACTGCTCGTCTGGAATCGCTAGCGAGATTTCGATGTTCAGCTCATTTGCTACGGCTTCCAACTCGGCATTTAGCTCGTCCAAATCTAACTCTTTGGGAACATTAGCATCTGCTGTGGCTTCAAATAGTGGCTCACCCGACATGGGCGCGCTGGTGACGTCGCTGTGCAATTCGGTCACGTTGACTTGATGCTGCGCGAGCGCCTGAGAAATTTCATGGACAATACCCGGTCGATCCTGACCAACAATGGTAATACTCAACGCTTGCTGCTTAGTAAGAGGGGCAACAACGCTGGATTTTTCAACAACAATGGTAAAGCCCTGCTCCTGCAGCGCGTGCAAGGCCCGCGTCAAAGCTTCGAGCTCGCTTTCCGGTATCTGAATTCGAGCAATGCCGGCGAACTTTCCCGCCAGGCAACTCATACGGCTCTCCAACCAGTTGCCGTGATGCCTTACAACGGTATGCGACAGCAGTTCGACCCGGCCGGGCTGGTCATCCACAATAAAGGTCAACACAATAGAAGAGTTCACCATATTCTCCCGGCGAAATTAAACTTCACCTGTATAATTATTAAACGCATGAGCTACTCGTAATCACTCAACGCCGGGCAGGAACACTGCAGATTGCGGTCGCCGTAGACGTTGTCTATGCGACCAACGGGCGCCCAGTATTTTTCAGCACGCAATGACGCCAGCGGATACGCCGCCATCGCGCGCGAATAGGCGTGCTGCCAGTCATCCGCACAGACTCTGGCCGCCGTATGCGGCGCATTTTTCAACGGATTGTCTTCCTCACCCAGCTTGCCATCCTGTACTGCTGCGATTTCTTCTCGAATACAAATCATCGCGTCACAGAAGCGATCCAGCTCGCTCCTGGATTCACTTTCGGTAGGTTCGATCATAAACGTGCCCGCCACCGGCCATGACATCGTCGGCGCATGAAAACCAAAATCGACCAGCCTTTTTGCCACGTCTTCCACGCTAATGCCCGAGCTTTCCTTCAGGCTGCGCAAATCAACGATGCATTCGTGGGCCACCAAACCATTGGCCCCGGTATAAAGAATAGGAAAATGCGGCGCCAGGCGTTTCGCAACGTAATTAGCATTGAGTATCGCCACTTCAGTGGCCTGTTTGAGGCCATTGCGGCCCATCAGTTTTATGTAGCTCCAACTGATAGGCAGAATGCTTGCGCTACCCCACGCGGCCGCAGCTACTGGGCCAACCGCAGCATCTGGCCCAGTAGTCTCGTGACCCGGCAAGAACGGTGCGAGGTGTTTGCCAACCCCAATAGGGCCAACTCCAGGCCCGCCGCCGCCGTGCGGAATACAAAAGGTCTTGTGCAAATTAAGGTGCGACACGTCGGCGCCAAATTTGCCTGGCTCGCACAAACCAACCATGGCATTTAAATTGGCGCCGTCAAGATAGACCTGCCCGCCGTAATCGTGAATTATCTGGCAGACCTCGGTGATTTGCTCTTCGAACACACCATGAGTGGAGGGATAGGTCACCATAATGGCCGCCAGATCGCGGCTGTGCTGTTCGGCCTTTACACGCAGATCAGCTAGATCGACATTACCTTCCTCGTCGGTTTTAACCACTATCACCTGCATACCACACATTTGTGCAGAAGCGGGATTGGTGCCGTGCGCCGAGCCAGGAATAAGGCATATGTGACGATGATCTTCGCCGCGGCTAGCGTGATACGCACTGATCGCCAGCAGGCCGGCATATTCGCCTTGCGAACCGGCATTGGGTTGCAGCGAGACGGCATCGTAGCCGGTGCACGCGCATAGCATTTGCTGCAACTCGGCTATCATCTGCGCGTAACCCTGGGCTTGTTCGGGCGGCACAAACGGGTGGATAGCGCTGAATTCTGGCCAGCTAATGGGCAACATTTCAGTAGCGGCATTGAGTTTCATTGTGCAAGAACCTAGCGGGATCATCGCTCGGTCCAGCGCGATATCTTTATCCGCCAGGCGTCGCAGGTAGCGCATCATTTCGGTTTCGGAGTGGTAGCTGTTGAATACTGGGTGGGTCAACACTTCATGTTCGCGAAGTAGCTGCGCCGGCAAGCCGTCCACGCTTTGCGCTTCTACTTGGGCAAAGTCCAAGTTTTGATCGGTTGCGAAGATGCGCCACAGGGTTTGCACGTCTTCGGCATCTACTGTTTCGTCCAGTGAGATGCCAATGTGTTGCGAATCAACTTCGCGCAGGTTAATTTGCTGCGCGCGCGCGGCCACGTGAATTGCCTCAGTGCGATCGTCAGTTGCGATCGTCAAGGTATCAAAGAAGGTGGCATTGCCGGGGCCGAAGCCGAGCTGCTCCAGACCGGCCGCCAACACACTGGTCATGTGTTGCACACGCTGCGCGATATGGCGCAAGCCATGCGGCCCGTGGTAGACCGCGTACATGCCGGCGATCACTGCGAGCAGCACCTGCGCAGTACATATATTGCTGGTGGCCTTTTCACGGCGGATATGTTGCTCACGCGTTTGCAAGGCCAAGCGATAGGCCGGGTCGCCGTGTGCATCGACGGAAACGCCGACCAGCCGCCCGGGCAAACCGCGCTTAAAAGCTTCCTTGGTTGCCATATAAGCAGCATGCGGCCCGCCGAAACCCAAGGGCACACCAAAGCGCTGAGTCGAGCCGATGGCGACATCTGCGCCAAGGTGCGCAGGTGCTTTCAACAGCAGCAAGGAGAGGATGTCAGCGGCCATCGTGACTAGTGCTTTTTTCGCATGTGCCGATTCGATCACGTCGCCATAATCACGAACTTCACCGCTGGCGCCGGGGTATTGCAGTAACACGCCGAAATAGTCGTGCTGCTCCAACTCCGTCACCGGATCGCCAGCCACAATCTTAATACCCAGCGGTGTCGCGCGTGTTTGCATCACGGCAATAGACTGCGGCAGGCAATCGCGATCGATAAAGAACACATCACCTTTGGATTTCGCCGTGCGCTTGCTGAGGCTCATCGCTTCAGCCGCCGCGGTAGCTTCATCCAGCAAGGAGGCATTAGCCAAGTCCATGCCGGTCAGGTCGGTCACCATAGTTTGAAAATTAAGTAGCGCCTCAAGCCGACCCTGAGAAATCTCTGGCTGGTAAGGAGTGTACGCCGTATACCATGCTGGATTTTCCAACAGGTTACGCAGAATCACGTTGGGTGTGTAGCAGTTGTAATAGCCCTGCCCGATCAATGACTTGTATACCGAATTTTTCGAAGCTATCTGTCGCAGCTCGCTCAGCGCCTGCGGCTCGCTGCAGCTTTCACCCAAAGCCAGGGTGTGCTCCGAGCGGATTGAAGCAGGTACAACGGCCGCTATCAGTGCGTCTAGCGATTCGAAACCTAAGGTCGCCAGCATGGCTTGCTGATCATCGAAGTCGGGACCGATATGGCGCTGTATGAATTCTTCGTGAGAACCCAGCTGCGCCAGGCATGGTGTTTCGTGCGACATGCAGTTTCCAGTTTAGAAAAGAAAAAGCGAGTCTTTAAGACTCACTAATCGGCATCAGCTAACGAGCTGCGGCAATTATATGCGTATACGAGAATCTTCGTAGTGGAAGTTTACCGGTTCAGGGTTCAGCCGCGATAGTAGCGTTGCGGGACAAACGGCATTTTTGCAACTTTAAGCGGCAGTAGTTTACCGCGAACCAAGGCGCTGAGCTCGGTTCCAATCAGCGCAGCATCGATCTCCACATAACCCATCGCAACCGGTGAGGACAATGTGGGTCCGAAGCCGCCACTAGTCACCACACCTACGACTTTGCCACTGGCATCGACCAACTCGGCCCCCTCACGCACCGGCGCCCGGCCCTGCGCGAGCAAGCCCACCCGTTTGCGCGCTACGCCATCAGCTAATTGCTGCTCGATGACGTCGGCTCCCAAATAGCCGCCCGCTTTTGCAGCCCCAGGGCGCCGTGATTTACTGATAGACCAGAGCAAGGCAGCCTCAACCGGGGTGGTGTCTGGACCCAGGTCATGACCGTATAAACACAAACCCGCTTCCAGGCGCAGCGAGTCGCGCGCGCCCAGGCCGATTGCCTCGACTTGTTCATAAGCCAGCAAGCGTCTGGCCAATGCATCGGCATGCGACGCAGGTACCGAAATCTCGAAACCGTCTTCCCCAGTATAACCAGACCGGGTCACATAGCATTCCGCTCCATCGATTTCGGTACGGCAGGCGTTCATAAACACCAGCTCAGTCGTCGCAGGCGCAATCTCCGCCAGCACATCTTTAGCTGTCGGACCTTGCACGGCCAGCAACGCGCGGCCGGGCAATTCGGTAACCTTTAGTTCGCCTATATATTGCCGTAGATGCACCAGATCTTGTCGTTTGCAGGCTGCGTTGAACACCAAAAAAAGCTCGTCTTCGGCCCAGCGTGTGATAATCAAATCGTCGAGAATGCCGCCAGTTTCGTTGGTGAACAGCGCATAGGTTTGCTTATTTAACTCCAGCGCTTCCACATCGACCGGCACAATGGCTTCCAACGCCCGAATCACATCATCGCCTTTCAGCAGCACCTGCCCCATATGTGAAACGTCAAATAAACCCGCTTGAGCACGCGTGTGCAAATGTTCTTGCATAATACCGGTGGAATATTGCACCGGCATCGCATAGCCCGCAAAGGGCACCATCTTGGCGCCCAGTTCGATATGTAGGTCATGTAGTGGCGTCTTTAACAAATCGGGTTGTCGTTGATTATTCATTTCACTTTCCAGTCGTCGCGTTAAGTTTGCTGCTGCAAAAGATGTTACCTTATCGGTCATATTGAAAGAAGTTTTAGAGTCGGCGGTTGACAAAATCACGGCCCGACCACGAAACACAACAATACATTTGGACTGCCATGAAAACCAACATAGACACTCTGTCGCACCGTAAGCCGCTCAAATTTTGGGGTTGGGGTTACGCTGATGAAGAATTATCCAGCGACGAGCAGGGCTTGATACGTGCTCTGGCCGGTCTGTATGCGCCAGGCGGAGTTGCCGAGGTCGAAGCGCCGAGATTGGAGGAGTTCGAGTTATCCAAACCGCGACTAAAACCACCGGCTACTATGGCGGCATTGCTATCCAGCACCCCCTACGATCGCTTGGTTCACACCTACGGTAAATCCTATGCCGACTGCGCTCGCATGTTTTTACGCCAAGCGCCCAACACTCCCGACCTGGTCGCTTTTCCCAAAAACGAGCAAGACATTAGCGACATTTTCGATTGGGCCACTGACAATAGTGCCGCTGTGATCCCTTTCGGCGGCGGCACCAGTGTTTGTGGCGGTGTTGAGTGCGCGGTCGGTGAAGATTACGGCGCCACAATCTCGCTGGATTTGCAATACCTGAATCGGGTGCTGGAAATCGAGCATCAGAGTCGCGCCGCGCGCATTCAGGGTGGCATTTTTGGACCGGAACTGGAAACCGCCTTGCGACCGCATGGATTAACGCTGCGCCACTTTCCACAAAGCTTCGAGTTTTCTACCCTGGGCGGCTGGATCGCGACGCGCTCCGGCGGTCACTACGCCTCGCTCTATACCCATATCGACGATTTCGTTGAGGCCACCCGCACGCTCACACCGCAAGGGGTAATGGAAACACGGCGCTTGCCAGGATCCGGCGCCGGCCCCTCGCCCGACCGCGTGATGATTGGCTCGGAGGGTACGCTGGGTGTTATTACCGAGGCGTGGATGCGTCTGCAGGACAGGCCTCTTTTTCGCGCGTCTGCCGCAGTGACCTTTGAGACCCTCAATGCCGCTGTTGCAGCCGTGAGGGCGTTATCGCAAGCGGGCTTATTCCCAACCAACTGCCGCTTACTGGATGCCGCCGAAGTGCGGCTTAACAACGTCGGCGACGGTAAAAGTCCAACCGTTGTGCTCGGCTTCGAGTCGGCCGACCATCCTTTGCAAGCCTGGATGCAGCGCGCGCTCGAATTAATGACGGATCATGGCGGTCAATTCGATCAAGAGGCAGTTAATCGTTCCATGACCAACGTCGACGAAGCAAGCGGCGAACACCGTAAGGGGGCGGCCGGAGCTTGGCGCGATACGTTTATTCGCATGCCGTATTACCGCAACCTATCTACCCCTCTGGGCTTGATTTTGGACACCTTCGAAACATCTATCACCTGGGATCGGTTCGACGATTTCTACGCCGGCGTCAAAGCGCAGGTGGGTGATGCGATCCAACGGATTGTAGGGCATGAAGCCACTATATCCTGCCGTTTTACACATGTATACCCCGACGGACCGGCGCCGTATTTCACCTTCACAGCGTTGGGAAGCGATCAGGGCGACTTGGCCGGCGCGCTGGAAAAGTGGCGCGAGATCAAACAAGCGGCCAACGAGGCCGTGGTCGGGTTAGGGGGCACGGTAACCCACCATCATGCGGTTGGTCGCGATCACCGCAGCGGTTACGAGATACAAAGCCCAGCTTTGTTTCGCGAGGCTATAGTAGCCGCCAAGCATGCGCTCGACCCGCACGGTGTATTAAATCCCGGCGTGTTGTTTGACCCCAAAGGTAAATCTGTGGGCGTGACTGGTGCACTGCAAGATATAGGTTGATATGAAAGCAGCGCGCAAAAGCATCATTCTTATCGGTATGCCGGGGGCCGGTAAAAGCACCATAGGCGTTTTGTTAGCCAAGGAGTTGGGCCTTGGGTTTACCGATACCGATGTTGCAATTCAGGTCAAGGAGGGCAAAACCCTGCAGGAAATTCTCAATCAGACCGACTATCTGAATCTTCGCTCAATTGAACAAGAGGTGCTGCTGACAACCGATATCGACAGCAAGGTCGTCGCTACTGGCGGCAGTGCAGTTTACAGCGAAGCGGGCATGGACAGACTATGCAAGTCTGGCCCCATCGTCTTTCTCGACGTGCCGTTAGCGGAACTGAAAAGTCGAATTCACAACTACGAGCAGCGTGGTATAGCGCGCCGGCCCGATCAAAGTTTCAGTGATTTGTTTGCAGAGCGCGGAGTGCTTTATAGCAAGTTTGCCGATATCCACATCTCCTGCGCAAACCTTGCACCGCAGGAGGTGATTGAAATCATCAAAGATAAGATTAACAAAAAAAACGCATGAAACTGCATTTCAAACAGACCGGGCGAGGCGAGCCAATCATTTTACTCCACGGCCTGTTTGGCTCGGCGAGCAATCTTGGCGGAGTGGCCAGAGCCCTGGCCACCAACTTCTCGGTCTATTCGGTAGACCTGCGCAATCACGGCAAATCACCACATACCGAACAGATGGATTACTCTAGCATGGCAGACGATGTGCTGCAGTTGATAGACGATCAGACGCTTTCCCCAGCGCACCTGCTCGGTCATTCCATGGGCGGTAAAACTGCTATGCAGCTCGCACTAAATTATCCTCAGCACGTGGGCAAACTTATCGTTGCTGATATTGCACCGGTGACCTACCAGCATGCGCATACTAATGTATTGCAGGGCTTGACCGCCGTTGCGGAGACACGCGTTAGCTCGCGTCAACAGGCGGATGACATTCTTGCACAACACGTTAGCGAAGCCGGTGTGCGCGGCTTTCTGCTGAAAAGCCTAACCCGCAAGCCGCAAGGAGACTACACCTGGCAACTTAACCTGGATGCCATAGAGGTCAACTACGACGAGTTGGCTAAAGGAAATTCCGGCGAACCTTTCACGGGAGATACGCTCTTTATAAAAGGGGATCAGTCAGACTACATTTTACCGGAGCACAAAGACGCGGTACTCGCATTGTTCCCCAACGCGCAAGTGAGAGTGATAGCTAATGCTGGGCACTGGCTGCACGCCGAGCAACCCGAAACGTTTAACAATATCGTGGAGCGATTTCTTAATGTTTGAATGCAGATAAGGTAATGATAAATGAAGGAGTTAACGAGCGAGCACACCAGCAATTAGCTTGAGCTTGATCACGGCAGGGTTCGCTACCATGAAGCCGGCGAAGATCCCAACCTTTTGCTGTTACATGGCTCCGGTCCCGGAGTTACCGCCTGGGCAAATTTTCAGGGAAACATTCCGGCTTCGTTGATCGCTTTGTGACTATTGGCGGTATTGGACTTAGTATATTCACCGCGTTTCCGGGCGAAGGCTTAAATTTGCTCACGGCCTCTGCCGAGAATCCATCCCGAGAGCGAGTGGAGCAATGGCTACGGTCAATGGTTTTTGAATAGTCTCTTATAACTGACGAACTCATCGAGTCTCGCTTTCAACAAGCGACCGAACCGGTTAATTCGGCATCTATATAGGCTCCCACCTTAATCATCTGGGGACGCGACGACAGGGCGAGTCCTTTGGAGACCGGTTTAATACCCATGCGGATTATTCCAAACTGCGAATTTCACGTGTTCCCCAATTGTGGCCATTGGGCGATGATCGAATGTAAGCAACAATTTGAAAGCCTGGTATCATCTTTCTTAACGCGGGGTTAGCTCAGTTGGTAGAGCGTCAGCTTCCCAAGCTGAATGTCGCGAGTTCGAATCTCGTACCCCGCTCCATATAAGCAAATGAAGGAGGCCATCCCCGCTGTCGGGGTCGGCACAAAACAATACGACTATACCTTGAGGTAAACCGATTCTTCCAGTTCGTCAAAGGCCTCTTCGATATAGCGAGACAGGTTGTGCAGGCCGACAACCTTGCTGGTTGCCACCAAACCAAAATATAGTGTGCCGGCGTAACTGTAGAGCGTAATGTTGAGCTGGCCGCCGGGTGACAAGGTACTGATGGGAAGCGAATGCTCCAGTATTGCGCCATTCATATACATTGCTGTCGGCGGACCCGGCACGTTGGAGACCAAGGTGTCAGATATTGCAGGCAGGAATTTCTGCAGTTCAAGTACCTGCAATAACTCCATCAATACGGCCATCACGGCGGTGTACTGCGATACGGCGATAGCCGGTACGCCGTCAATCTGGTTACGTACACTGCGCAAGGTAAAGCCTATTTCTCGCAGGCGAGTATAAGGGTCGTCGGTTTTCGGAGCCAAGTCGACCAGCACAATGCCAATTTTATTACCACCGTAGCTGTCGTTTTTGTCTCTCAGGTTAACGGGCATCTGTATGCTAATAGGCCGATCAATATCGACGCCATGATCAATGAGATAGCGACGCAAGGCTCCATCGACACATGTTAACGCGATGTGGTTTAGCGTACAGCGAGTAGTTTTTCGTAGCTTGGTAATTCTTTCCATGCTTACGC
>JBPCXM010000752.1:0-4119 GCA_051008535.1 Pseudomonadales bacterium
AGCGAACGGTGAGACCTGGGAAGCCGGGCCGCAAGCTGAAGTGCTGCGCGTGATGGTAGAAGACTGCGATAGACGCGGCCAGGCCCACGGCGGCGGTTTCTACGCATACGCCGAAGACGGCAGCAAAACGATGTGGCCCGGCTTAAAAGAAACATTTGCACTGAATGGTTATATCGATGTGCCGTATCAGGACATTAAGGACCGCCTATTATTTTCACAAGTCGTTGAAGCGCTGCGCATTCTCGAAGAGGGTATAATTGGCAACGTAGGCGACGGTAATATCGGTTCTATCATGGGCATAGGTTTTCCGCCGCACACCGGCGGTGTGTATCAATGTGTTAATGCCTATGGCCTGCAAGCCTTCGCCACCCGGGCGCAGGAACTGGCCGACGGCTACGGTGAGCGCTTTGCGCCGCCGGCCATGCTGCTGGAAAAGGCTGCAAGGGGTGAATTGTTTTTATAGAGTGTTGTTATGACTGTGCAAACTGACATAGAAGCCAAGCTGGCAGACGCGATGTCGCTGCAGCATTTGGAAGTGATAAACGAGAGCCATCAGCACAACGTACCTGCTGGTTCGGAATCGCATTTCAAAGTGGTGTTGGTCAGTGATGAGTTTGAGCCGCTGCGCGAAGTGGCGCGTCACCAGCAGGTTTACAAGATCTTGTCGAATGAACTTTCCAATAAAATTCATGCACTTGCGCTGCATACTTACACGTCTGTCGAGTGGCAGGAGCGACACGGCAATGCGCCAATGTCGCCGCCGTGTCTAGGTGGCTCCAAGCAAGGGTAAGCAATGTCCAACATCGTTGTTTGCGCTCTTTATAAATTTGCGCCGCTGCTCGACTACGCAACCATGCAGCAACCGCTGCTGCACAAATGCCAACAAGAAAATCTTAAAGGCACTATTCTGTTGGCCGCAGAGGGCATCAATGGCACAGTGGCAGGTACGCGGCACGCCATAGATAATTTGTTAGATTACCTCAAGTCCGACCCGCGCCTTGCTGGTATCGAGCACAAGGAATCGTTTGATACTAGTGCGCCGTTTTATCGCATGAAGGTCAAACTAAAAAAAGAAATTGTCAGCATGGGCGTGGATGGCATCAATCCCAACGAGCAGGTTGGTACTTATGTCGATCCGCAGGATTGGAACGCCTTGCTGCAAGACCCCGACGTGCTAGTGCTCGATACGCGCAATGATTATGAAGTGGGCATCGGTACATTCGAAGGCGCCGTCAATCCCGGTACGACCACGTTTCGGCAATTCCCCGAGTATGTGCAACAACAGCACGACCCGGCCGCGCAGAAAAAAGTCGCCATGTTTTGCACCGGCGGTATACGCTGCGAGAAAGCCTCGGCGTATATGCTAAAACAGGGCTTCGAAGAGGTTTACCAGTTAAAAGGCGGCATTTTGAAATACCTGGAAACCGTACCCGCCGAGCAAAGTCTTTGGAAAGGGGAGTGCTTTGTTTTCGACAACCGCGTTGCGGTTGATCACGAACTTAGTAAAGGGCAGTACGATCAATGTCACGGCTGTCGTCGTCCTATCACCGAAGCCGACAAACTCTCGTCGCGGTATGAAGCGGGAGTGGCCTGCCCGCAATGTTTTGATCAACTGAGCGTCGACCAAAAAGCGCGCTTCGCCGAGCGGCATAAGCAGATGCAATTGGCAGCACAGCGAGGTGAAGCACATATCGGCGCGCCGCCGCCGAAGCGCCAGCAAGGCTAGTGATCTGCAAGTAAGGTCACAACGCGATACCCCACGATCAAAATACGATCCCAAAGCTTGTCAATCATCATCTTCTACCTTAAATACGAATAAGAATTATTCGTATTGAAATCAAAGACGATGATAATCACGGCGCTATTCATGATGTGTCGTTCGGCGAAGGAGAGGAGATAGCCATGCGCTACCATGTGGTGGTGTTTCAGGCGCCAGGGAGTGACGTCGCTTTGCGCGTCTTTGACCACAAAAGCGAGCGGATTTTGCTTGAGTGGCATGGCGTGGTGGTACGTCACCTGCTGGATTCTGGCGCCATGCCAATCGAGCTATGTCGCACAGGCTGAAAATATCTTTTACGACATCGTTACCACGCCCCACCTGCATCTCTATGATTCGCGAACTCGTGAGCTACGTGATGCGGACGACTTTATCGTTTAGCAAAAAGCGACCCGGGTTGGGGTTTTCCATAGGCGGCGGTAGTTTTGCTGGCTTAAGCAGCGTGGGTGGTGGCGTTAGAGTCAGCACACCGCCAAAAGAAAAATTTACTCATATTGTTGACCTGGTCGATGAAATAGATTCACAAATCAGGTATTTTGGCGACTAGTTACGCGCCATTGCTGATTAAAGGTCATTTTGCTTTGCACGGTTTTGAACCGTAATAATGCGCAAAATCACTCAAAGCAAGCCAATTTTTGGCTGACTTTTTAACGCGTTAATGCGATCATGTACAATCTCGTGTTAATAGGGATTATTTACATTTTGAGCTTCAGCACGCTGCGATGACATCAGCACAAACGGAAATTCTTTTGGATCAACCCGGTTACCGCAAAACTGCCGGTGAGCGTTTGCGACGTGCCCGCGAACTTAAAGGGCTTTCTCAGAAAGACGTCGCTAACGCTTTGAATTTAATGGTAAGCCATGTACGTGCCATTGAATCGAATCGCTATGACGCGCAGGCTGAAGGCGAGCATTTCGGCGGTTACTTGCGTTCTTATGCTCGCCTGGTAGATCTCGACCCGCAGCAAATCATCGAGTTGTACATGTCGCAGTCTGAGGGCAGCGGCGCAGACACAGTCGTATTGTCTCCGGTTCAGTTAGCACCACAGCAGCAATCGCAGTTCAAGCCGGGTATCAGTATTGGTTTTTTCGCGGTGGTTTGTTTAGCGGTTGCGGTTTGGGTTGCGTCTCGATTCGGCGTGTTCGGCGATGGTGAGGACCAGCCCGAGGTCGCCACAATACAACAAGAAGAAGCTGTTGTTGCAACAGAGCCGACAGACCCGCCGGTGTCGACTATAAATGAACCAGAGCGCGAGCGTCGTCCTGACATTAGCAAGCGCCCTGCCATACTTGAACGTCCTGCGGCAAATGAAAAAATAGCGAAGGGCGCCGCTCCGGCTGAAACCCCTGTTACTGCTGCCCCTGAAAAACAGGCACGCGATGTCGCCGCAGCTGGTTCGGTCGTTCGAAATGCCACCGCTGATGAGCAGGTGAGTTCTGGTAACGACCAGCGTGACAGCGTAGAACCAGCTCGGCAGTCTCTTGCTGCTGCAGCGCGCCAGCGAAGAGAGAGGCTAGCCGCGCAGTCCGCTGCTGACCGGGCCGCTAACGCGTCGCAGGCGACGCTTTCCAATATCGATATACAGCAGCGCGCGACACGAACTAACAGACAGTCATCGCGTGGGGTCGATCGCGAAGCTAATCGAAGGGCGCCATCGCAGACGCCAACGTTGGATAACAACGTGGCAAGCGTAAGTGGCAGCGACCGATTAGTGCTGGATTTTACGACCGACTGCTGGGTTGAAGTTTACGATGCCAAAGGTGAAGCGCTGCGCCTCGGCGTCGAACGCGCGGGTGACCGACTTATGCTGCGAGGCAAGGCACCATTTGATGTGTTGGTAGGTTTTTCTCGGGGCGTAACGATGACGCTAAATGGCGAACCGGTGCCGATACGGCAGCACCAATTCAGCGACTCCACGCAATTGGTCGTTGGTGGTTCTGATGACTATTTTGGCACGCAGCAAATATACGAAGACACGGCCGGGGTCGTCGCTAGCGAATCCACAGCTGAAGGGTTGGATTCTGCAATAGAAGATAGCATCGATGAACAACTGGATGACAGGCAAGCTATTGGTACGCAAGCGACCGATGAAGATCCTGTTGAACAACAGACCGCTCAAGAAGATGAGCGAGCAGTCGATGCTGCTCCCGAACAATTAGCTGCCGCCGGTAGGCGTGTGAATGTACCGGCCAGATACTCGCGCCAGTTTGCGACGCCTGCGCCATCTACCGTCGACGAGCTCGAAATGGCAGCGCGGCAAATCAATACCAGTAGGGATGATGATCGAGGCGAAGCTTATAACACGGATGGTGTTCGGCGCACCGGTAAATCGCCATTAGTG
>JBPCXM010000753.1:0-11063 GCA_051008535.1 Pseudomonadales bacterium
GCCTAGACGCTGGAAATAGCTACTGCAAGAGCGTTGCGACGAAAATAATGTGGTGCATAAGTAGTGTTTTTATCTTTCATTTATGCGGCTTGTCACGGGGTGCGTCAATATGTTTCTCTATGCCCCAAAAGTGCACTAGTTTGACTTGGCTGGCGTTCACTTTTATCGTTATTTTTAAGCTGTCGGCAAGCCATACCATAAGGCAACCGGATTAATCGCATGGATATTGAAGTACCGTTACGTGAATTGGGTGAACTGGATATTGAGCCATTGCGCAACGCGATTTTGGAATTGCCGCCTGACGCATGGCTTGACCAGCAGTATCGACAACAGACTTACGATGTGCACCGTTACACCGAATCGGTAGTACTGGTGTTTACCGACGGAGAGGGCTGGCCGGAAATTGAAGTATCGCGGCAGGTGGGTTGGGACTTGTTAGCCGATGTTGCTGTGCCGGTAATGCAAGACATTATCGCGCGTCATTACCCGGCCGGTGGCACCATCATTCGTGCGATGGCCGCCAAGCTGTTGGTTGGTGGCATTATCAAACCTCACACTGACCGGCATCCGTCATTCCATCACGGCCACCGTATTCATATCCCGATTACCACTAACTCGCGGGTGCGTTTTATGATTGATGGACGACCCCACAGGTTACAAGTGGGGCAGGTCTACGAGATCAATAATCAAAAACAACATAGTGTAATGAATAAGGGTAGCGAAGATCGAATTACCTTTATATTCGACTACGTACCGCCGAATTTAATCGATCGGAGCGTGCAAGACGGATGACACAATTGATTGCCACATGAGTGGTTAGGGGCAGTCACAAGGGCGAGAGCCACGGCGGCGTTTACCTGACAGAAAATTTATTGCCGCTAGTGACGAGCTGTTTGTTTACTTGCCTGATTTTAAGCAAATCGCATCTTACACCAACCCCTTCCTCACTATTCATGATTTGCAGGTTTGGCCCTATGGGTAAAGAAGATGCTATCCAAGGGAACCGGTTACTGTTACGCCAATAAAAGTCGCAATCGCATAGCCAAAAATTCCACACATAATGCCTGGCGTTACCAGATGCCGCCATCCGCGTGAAGTGGCTATCGCCGCGGTGACCGCAGGGCCTACCAAAGCAGCGCCAGAGGCTACCACGGTCTCATCGATTTCGAATTTCAGTAGTTTCGCGATCAACAGCGTAAATCCCAAGTGCACAAAAATGATAAACATGCCAAAGCAAAATAGAACAAATGCTGAACCCAGGAAGGCGCTCATATTTGTTCCCGCACCGACCACGGCGAAGAATAGATACATCAGAAGTAGGCCTGTTTCGAATTCACCTTCAAGTTTATCCATTGCGTTAGGGAATACATTTGCCACCATTAATGTTAGCGCGGTAATAAGTAGTATGGTGTATTGAGTCAGCGACCACAGCTCCGCAAGATATTGTGCAAGCGCACAAATAGCAAAGCTTAAAGTGACCGCGCCGCACAAGTGAGTCAGCTTTAGATTAGGCGCTTTTTCGACCGTAGCAGAATCGGCGTGGTGCTGTACATGGCCAACATCATTGAGCGCTGGGAAGTAGCGGATTATCCATTTTGTGGAAGGTATGGCGAGCAACATCAGCAACGCCAAAATGCTAACAATGCTGCTCGCGCTAATCGCCGTACTGAATTCATCCGTGGTCATTTCCACGACTTGCGAAACCGCCAAGAAGTTTACTGCGCCGCCTATGAACCCACCAGTATAAACACCGGCGACTTTCGGTCCAATCTCACCTAGATCGAAGATAAAAAAACCAAGCACAGCGCCAACAATCGTTGCCATACTAGCGAGGCAGAAGAGAAGCATGACCTTGCCGCTCTCCTTGAAAATTCTACGTAAGTCGCTTTTAAACAGCAGAAGGGGTATGGCCAGTGGCACCAACGTGCCCCCGACAAAATCATAGACGGGGCTAGCGAAAGGTATGGCGTGAAAGTTTGATAGCAGCATACCGCTACATAGTATCCAGACCACACCTGAAATCTTTTTCCCCAGCGAATGCGTGTCAATCCAGAACCCGAACCAAGCCAAGCCAAAGACAACCGCGCAAATTGCGATGATATTGTCCGCGGGAATTATTGTCATTTGCTAGTCTCCAGTGCGATACGGTTATTATATCTGAATCAGCAAGTGGTCAGTGGAAGAGGTCGATGTTATTGTGGTCGAATAAAGAGCGCTAAGAGAAGGCGGAGTTGCTATTCTGATGAAAAGGACCGTATTGATAAGCGGCTGTGGGGGCGCGCTTGGACTGGAAATCGCCGAAAAATACCTTAAAGCCGGAGACAGAGTCATCGGCACTGTTCGTCGTGATGATGACAGGGCAGCGGTTTGCAACACCCTGGAGAGCCCACGAAATTTGTCGTTATACAGTCTGGATTTAAGCCTCGGCAGGTTAGCTACACGTCAAATTGCTACTATCGTTTCCGACAGCCCGAATGTCGACGTGCTGATAAATAATGCAGCAACACACTACCCAGCAACAATTGAAGACGCCGATATAGACAGGTGCCGGCAACTGTTTGAAGTCAATCTTTGGTCGCCAGTCCTCTTGGCTCAAGCCGTGTTGCCCCGCATGAGGGCGAGGAAGCGTGGCTATATCATCAATATCGGCTCGCTGTCTGGTCTGGCAGGTCTGCCTTGCGATGGAATTTATGGCGCCAGCAAGGCGGCAATGCGAGCCGTCTTTGAATCGCTGCGGCAAGAGGTTGCAAGCTTCAACGTCAATGTGAGCATGGTAGTTTGTGGCAGCTTTCAATCCGGTTTGCAGGGCAAGATGATAAGTACTGAGATTAGTGCCGGCTCTGTATATGAAGACCTGTATCAATCCTGGCTCGAGTCTATGCAGGGTAGCGAAAGTTCCGAATTGTCGGCGAGCGATGTTGCTGCAAGTGTTTTCAGAATATCGGAATGCGACACGCCGGATTTTTTCTACCCGGTTGGGCGTGTCGCTAAGGAAGTGCTTGCGGCGCTTGAGAAAATGAGCGACGCAGAGAGGCAGGCCGCGATAAGAAGATGGTCAGGCTAGGTCGATGGATTGTTTCATCGTTAGATAAGCCTTATCTCTATCCCATATCATGTTCATTTCGATGTGTTATATTTCTGCAATGAATAAGTCGTCATCGATCAAGATACCACTATGGCTAGGCATCACGTCGATACTAGCTTTCGCCGTTATTCCATATGTGCTGATTTATTTCATGTCTGCGGATACTATTGTGGGTTATTTCGGTGAGGACAAATTCTTCGAGTGGTTCAGCGCGGTTGCATGGTTTGCGGCGGCGGTGCTTTTCGGAATGGCATTGCAGGCGGTCATTCGCCGGCCAGGCTTGGTACACCCCGTTTGGTATTTTGGCCTGTTAGCCATCACCTTCATCGCGGCCGGTGAGGAAATCAGCTGGGGCCAACGATTGTTTGATTACGAGACCCCGGCAGTAATCGCCAATTCGAATTTGCAGGGTGAAATGAACCTGCATAATCTTGAGTTATTCGATGTTCGCACGTCCGTTGATGGTGATCACAAAACCGGGATTCAGCGCTGGCTCACCTTTGGTCGGATGGGTTCGCTAATCTGGATAGGGTTTCTAGTCATATTGCCGCTTGCCACGAAGTTCATCCCGCCTATGGCCAGATTTTTCGGCTGGGCACGCGTGCCAGTCCCGCCTATTCAGCTCGCTTATTTTGGCATTGTCGGTTACATGTCATTCTTAGTAATCGATGCACTGAACGGGCCGGTACTGGACGGGGATGAACAATCTATCAAGTTCGCTATTAAGTTCGCTATCAATGAGTATAAGGAAACCCTGGTTGCTGCGCTGTTTCTGTGCGCTGCTATTTACTTATTTATGCGAGAGCGTCACGCTACAGCTACGGAAATGACGCGAAGCGGCGCTTCAGCGAGTGCAGTCGACTAGACAGTTTATTTGCTATCCTCAAAATGCGGTTGGTTGTGACTTAGTATGGCATCGGTGCAATCGTATGCAGTTTTGGCTTTCCCGCTCGCAATCGCCCAAGCGATTTGGTGGTGGCGATCTAGATCTTGGTCGATCTCTTCGCTAGACAGATTTAAGCCGTGTTTAAAATGGGCCTTAAGGTAGGTGCCAATAGCCGACTTGAAATGGCTTAGCACAACATTGTGAGTTGCCTTGAGTATGGCCGAGTGGAATTGAATATCTGCTTCCATCCTTGCCTCAGAGCTATCAGCATTGTTTTTCATTTCCTCAAAGGCGGTAAGAATCGTCGCGACGTCTTCACGAGTCGCCCTTTTTGCGGCGAGTTCCGCTGCCTTTGGCTCGATGATGCGGCGCATTTCTATCAAATCCAACATAAATTCTTTGGTGGCGATTTCCGGATCGGCATGCCATGACAATACCTCCGGGTCCAGCATGTTCCACTCGTCTTTGCAGCGCACCTTAGTGCCGCTGCGCGGCGCGGTTGAGATCATTCCTTTGCCGGACAGAACTTTTACCGCCTCCCTTAATGCATTGCGGCCAACGCCGAGGCTGCTGGCAAGCTCCTGTTCTATCGGCAGTGTTTCTCCCTGATGGTATACGCCAGCGGAAATTCTTCGCCCCAGTGTATCCACTACCGCCGTCACCTGTCCACGAGAAGTGGGTTTGGCGATATCTGTTGGCTGCTTCATAGGTCAGCTTTCCCTTATCAGTTCGAAGTTTGTGATGTTGTACTCGTAGCGCTAACTAATTGCATTAAAAAACTAAAATTATATATTAATAATGGGATAATTAAAAGTATTTAAAACGTACAAAATTCTAATACCGTGCTCAATTGACAGGTATTATCGTATGTTATGAAGAGCTAGTGAAATAGAGATAACCAAAAATCGACTAATCAGTTGACATATAATGGGATTAATGATAATTTTCCAAATCTATTGCTGGTTAGACCACGGCTTCGTGACAGCTACGCCTCAGCGAGCTGGGTCGCTGGCGTTTGAGTATTGGGAATTTGGTAAATGGCAGATTTTGCCGTAATCATCGCCGGCGGCGGACACAATGGCCTGATTTGCGCCAGCCTGCTGGTGAAAAATGGTTTGCAGGTGCTGGTCACCGAGCGTAATCAATGGGTTGGCGGCGGTGTGTTGACGCGAGAACTGACCTTACCCGGTTTTAAACATGATCCTTTCGGTTCCTCGCATGTGTGGATCCATTTGAATCCGGACTTTCAGGAGTTGAAACCGGAACTGGAAAAACACGGCCTTAATTATATTTGGTCCGAAGATCAGATTACTGGCCATCCCAACAAGTATGAGGGGCAGGGCATTATCGTCTACAAAGACGTGGGTAAAACCTGCGACACCATTGCCGAATATTCGAAAAAGGATGCAGAACGTTATCGCGAAATCTACGAAGAGTTCGGCGAAATTCAAGATGGCGTCGTGAAGAATATGTTTGCTCCTCCCGCACCGCCCAGCTATATGTCGCAGGGATTGGAAAACAACCCCGAGGGGTTGAAGCGACTGCGTGATTATCAACTCAGCTCGCGGCAATTTACACTGGAGAATTTTGAGAACGACCACGTTCGCGCCTTTATTCTCGGTTGGGCCATGGCACCACAAACACTGCCGGATCAGGAAGGCACTGCGGCCGGTTTCTATGTAATGATTCCCAGCATTCACTACTTTGGTCAGTCCATCCCCGAAGGTGGCAGCGGCATGTTGTCGGAGGCTATGAAATCCTATATCGAAGCCAACGGCGGCAGCGTGATGACCGGTGCTACCGTAAGTAAATTTATTACTGAAAACGGTGAGTGCAAAGGCATTCGTCTCGACGATGGGCGAGAGATTTTTGCCAGCCAGGCGGTTGTCAGTTCGCTGGATCCTTACCAGACTTATCTGAACGGTTTTGACGATGACGAGCTACCCAACGGCTTCAAGCAAATGGTTCGTAATTTCAAGTTCGGTGATATTACGATTGCGCGCGTGCATTATGCACTCAATGAAGCGCCTTCCTTCAAAGGTGGCGCGGATATGGATAAAACCGCTTTCCAGCGCATGTTTGGGACCATCGCCGATATAGACAAGCAGTATTGGGAAATTGCCACGGGGCAAGCGCCGAGTGATCCGTTCCTGTGGACCGCGGCTTGGACGCAAATGGACCCTAGCCGTGCGCCCGACGGCAAGCACACCTTGATTATGGATACCTTCGTACCAGTGGACCTCGCCAGCGGTGATGACTGGGAAGCGCTGGCACCAGACTATTGCCGTAAGGTTTTGCTAAAGCAACTGCGCAATTACGCCACTAACATGGAAGACGACAATATTCTCGCCGAGTATGTAGAGTCCGGTCCAAGCCTGGCGCGCGCGAATCTGTGTTTTCATCGGGGCGTGACTACGGGTGGTGAACGGATACTGGCGCAGATGGGGGCATTCAGGCCGTTCCCAAATTACGCAGAGTACCGTGGGCCATTGAAGAAATTCTATATGACAGGGCCCTCGTGCCATCCGGGTGGTGGTATTTCTGGAATGGGCACAATTGCAGCAAACGAGATATTGTTGGACCTGGGAATCAGGGAAGAAGATGACGACTTTGATTTCTAATCGCTATTAGTGGGAAGTAACCTTATGACAAGAGATAGAGTAGAACCGTACACTGCACTAATCGTGCAACCTGAAGTCACCGTAGCTAGTGACCGCGAAGGTATTCAGCTAAACCTCGATCGGGTCAAGAACATGATCGATTTCGGGGTAGGCTATTTCTGGGAAGTGCCGGTGCGCCTAGTGATCTTGCCCGAGTATTTTATGCAAGGCGTTGGTACGCCCGGCAAGGGCGAAAGCAAAATTGCTGACCAGATGAAAAAAGCCGTTACTATTCCGGGTCCGGAAGTCGATCAGCTCGGAGCGATTGCCAAGGAATATGGGCTTTATATCTGCGGTGGCGGTGTCGTGGAACAGGTGCCGCAATTTCCGGATCGTTGGTTTAACACCAACTTTATCGTTGGCCCGACCGGAGAGGTGCTTCTCAAATACCACAAATGGCACATCCCTGCCTCGATTGGCCTGGGTACTAGTCCACACGATATATTTGATGAATATTGCGAACACTTTGGTGGCAGTATCAAGAACTTATTCCCGGTTATCGATACTGAAATTGGCAAGCTGGGTACCATGACCTGCCACGACGGCTGCACACCGGAAGTTTCTCGCGCGTTGGGCTATAACGGCGCGGAGGTGATTTGCCATCCGGGCGCGATCCAGGAAGTCGAAGGTGTTTCTGAGCCATGGGACTTCTGGAAATTCACCCGCCGCACGCGTGCCCACGACAATATGTGCTACTTATTGGGCGCCAACTGGGGGAGTGTTAATTACGATTATTATCCCAAAGCATTTTGCCCGGGCCACTCTTTCGCCATTGATTACACCGGCATGCTGCTACGCGAGGCGCCTTACCCAGCTGAGCAGGTACTTTCCGTTACCATTGATATCGAAGCTTTGCGACATTACCGCACGCGCACCAATCACAATTGCTGGATAGATGTACGCACCGAAGGCTTTAGAGAAATGTATACCAAGCCAATATACCCGCCGAATCGTTTCCCCTCCGGCAAGCCGCCAAAGGCATTGGTGGAGAAAATATCCATCTGCAAGGAAGTGTTCGATGATCTTTACGAAAGGGGGCAATTTACCCCGCCTGCCGGTTATGAGCCCGAGGATATCTCGGATCTGTTACAGAAGCGCATCGACTATGCACAGGAAACTGGCCGACTGAAAAAAAGTTAGAGGACACTATGAAGGTAAAAAGCAAACTGGCGGATATAGATTTCGAGTTTGGCCGGTTCGAATACAAGAAGGACCATTTGGTTATTCACAGCCACCCAAGTCAGCCCATGCAAAGTAAAGTTTACGTCAGTCCGAACGACGTAGTTTCCGCGCTGGGCAAGGCACTGATGGTTCCCATGGTATGGGTTTACATCTTTGGCTTTCCGTTTTTTTTGATTCGCTATCGAAGGCGGAAAAGCAATAAGCAAAGTGAAGTTCGTGGTGGAAGACAAGCGAGGCAATAATATGACACGTATGACTGGCGCACAGGCGATCGTCAAATCACTTCAACAGAATGGCGTGGATACCATCTTCGGTTTACCCGGTGGTCAGCTAGACCATCTTTTCGATGCTATTTACCGGGAAGGAGATGATATCCGCCTGATCCATTCGCGCCATGAGCAAGGTGTTGCGTATATGGCCTATGGCTATGCCAAATCTACTGGCAAAGTAGGAGCATACGCCGTCGTTCCCGGTCCAGGTCTATTGAACTCGAGCGCCGCACTGTGTACCGCGTGGTCTAACTATTCTCCTGTGCTGTGTATCTCTGGGCAAATACCCTCCACGGCAATTGGCAAGGGTTACGGTGATCTGCATGAAATCAACGACCAGTTGGGCATGATTAGCCATATCACCAAGTGGTCATCCAGCATCGACCACCCGGCGCAGACCCCTAACATTGTCCAGGAAGCGTTTAAGCAGTTGACCACGGGTTGTCCGCAGCCGGTGGAATTGGAAATGCCAATGGATATTATGGGATTGGAAGCAGAGGTCGAGTTGCTACCAGCGCAATCTTATGTGAACCCACCCGTAGATGACGATCTGATCGAGCAGGCGGTAGAACTGCTTAAGAATGCTAAAAGGCCAATGATTACCATTGGCTCGGGCGCCCTGGAGGCCGGCGAACAGGTTCTGGCTGTTGCCGAAGCACTACAAGCGCCTGTGATGGCGTGTCGCAGTGGCAAAGGGGTGGTCTCCTCAGAGCATTATCTCAGCGCCAACTTCCCCATGGGTCACCGGCTCTGGGGTGAGACCGATGCTGTGCTCGCCGTTGGTACACGCTTGCACTGGCCGCTGGTAATGTGGGGTAAGGACGATGATCTTAAGCTCGTACGGGTTGATATTGACCCCAAGCAAGTTAATCGCATTTGCACGCCCGAGGTTGGCATTGTGGGAGACGCGGCCGCCGTACTGGGCGCTATTGCGCAAAGGCTACTTCTGCAAAAACACGAAAGTGCCTCTCGCGAAGAAGAACTGACAGCATTGAAATCAGAAATCGATGCTCGGGTTCGCGACAAGGTAGGCCCACAAATGGCCTACCTCGACGTGATTCGCGAAGAGTTACCGCGCGATGGTATATTCGTTGACGAAGTCACCCAGTGTGGTTTCGTTTCCTGGTACGGCTTTCCGGTTTACCAGCCGCGCCAACATATCAGCGCCGGCTACCAAGGCACGTTGGGCTACGGCTACGCCACGGCATTAGGTGTGATGGCAGGCAACATGGACAAAAAGGTCATCCAGATTAGCGGCGATGGCGGTATCATGTTCAATGTGCAAGAGCTTGCGACTGCGGTTCAATACCAGTTGCCGCTGGTGACTATTATTTTTAACGACAATCGTTATACCAATGTGCAGCGTCAGCAGAAGGAATGGTTTGACGGCCGCGTAATTTGCTCAGATCTACATAATCCGGATTTTGTCAAAATGGCTGACAGCTTTGGTGCCGCCGGCTTTGCAGCTCATGATCCAGAATCTTTGCGTATCGCCATCAAACAAGCATTTGATGAAAATGGCCCTTCCATCATTGAAGTTAAGGTAGAAGAATTCTTTCCGGCGCCCTGGCCGTTTCTGATGATGCCACAAAACCGTAAGCATGTCTGCGAATAATTATTGGACCCTATTATGTCAATGCTAGAACCTCGACCAGGTATCTTAAAGATTGCGAACTATGTGCCAGGTAAAAGTAAAATTGAAGGTATTACGCAGCCGATAAAGTTGTCATCCAACGAGTCTTCACACGGCCCTTGCCCCGCGGCTCTGGAAGCCTACAAAATGGCGGCCGATCGGTTAAATCGCTATCCCGATGGCGCGCAGGGAGAGTTGCGAGAGGCAATCGCCGGCACTCTTAATCTGGACGCCGATAGAATTATCTGCGGTAATGGTTCTGATGAGCTTATTCAACTAATGGTGCGCGCCTACGTCGGCGAAGGTGATGAAGCGTTGCTAAGTACAAACGGTTTCGTCATGAGCAATATTCATTGCCTCTCCCAAGGCGCAAATCTAATCATCGCACCCGAAAAGCACTACCGGATAGACGTAGACGCTATGTTGGATCGTGCCACAGACAAGACCCGCTTCTGCACCATTGCCAACCCTAACAATCCGACTGGCACCTATATCAATGGTGACGAGCTGCGTCGTCTGCACGCGGGGTTACCAAAAGATTGCCTGTTCTTGATTGATGATGCTTATGCGGAGTATGTAGATAGGGAAGACTACGAAGATGGCACGGCGCTAGTCGACCAGTTCGACAACGTGGTGATGACACGCACTTTTTCAAAAATCCATGGCCTACCGTCGTTACGTATCGGCTGGGCTTACTGCCCGGCCGTGGTGATTGACATTGTGCAGCGTATTCGCTCGCCGTTTAACACCAATGCGCCGGCCCTGGCCGCCGCCGCGGCAGCCATTCAAGACACCGACTATGTCGCGAAAATAAGTAAGCACAATGCAGCATCATTACACGGCATCACCGAAGCGTTGACTGCTCTGGGCATTGAGGTTATTCCTAGCGTGGCGAATTTTTATTTAATGCGCTTCGCCGACGATGGCGGCAAAAATGGTACCGACGCGGCTGCATTCTTGCAGTCGCGGGGGATTATTCCTCGACCTGCGGGTGGCTCAGACCAGTTTTTGCGTATTACCGTAGGTCTCGACCAGGAAAATGATGCGGTGATCACCGCGCTCACAGATTATATGGATGCTTAATCACCAGCGAGGCCGAGGCGATTGGTGTGGGAGAAAATACTTTGACGAGTAGCTACAAGACATCGTCGGAAGTTAATCAGCGCTTGGCGCAAACCCAAGCGCTGTTAATCGACGGTAAATGGCTTGCCGCATCGAACGGTGACAGTTCTGAGGTCTACAATCCATCGACCGGCGCAGTCATTACCACCGCGGCATCGGCGAGTAGCGAAGATACGGAAGCTGCAATCGCAGCGGCTCGCCGTTCATTCGACAATGGCGACTGGAC
>JBPCXM010000754.1:0-10336 GCA_051008535.1 Pseudomonadales bacterium
CGGACGACTATGATGGTTCGCCACGCAGTCTTAAGAACTTGCGGCAAAACACACTTAAGTCGGGCCAAATCGGCCGGCTGGTGGCGAACAATTTCAAGTCCGCAACGATTGTGGCCCCGCTGGCAGAGGTCAACCCAGAAACCGGCGAACGCCTGGATTACAAGCAGTTTTCGGACGGCCTGGAGAAGGAGATTCGCAAGCAGTACCAAAAAGACAATATAAAAGTTCACATCACCGGTTTCGCCAAACTGGTTGGCGACCTGATCAACGGCGCCTCCCAGGTTGCCATATTTTTCGCAGTCGCATTTTTTATCACGGCCATTCTGTTGTACTTCTACTGCCGATGCCATTGGTGTACTGCCATCCCCCTCTTGTGCTCAACCATCGCTGTGGTATGGCAGTTGGGTTTGTTGAACAATCTGGGGTTCGGTCTCGACCCCTATTCGATGCTGGTGCCTTTTCTGGTGTTTGCGATTGGTATCAGCCATTCGGTGCAAATCATCAAAAACTTTTGTCGCTGTTGTCATGAGGGCGTCGACGATGTCGACAGCGCCTTTCGCTCTTTTCATAGACTGAGCAAACCGGGGTTTATTGCGCTGGTCAGCGACGGCGTAGGATTTTTAACACTGCGTGTGATTGACATTCCGGTTATCCAGGAATTGGCGTTGGCCGCGGGCATGGGCGTGGCGGTGATTATTCTGACCAATCTGGTACTGCTGCCGATATTGCTTTCCTATACTGGCATCAGCCATAGCTGTCGTAAACATCTGCAACGTAAGTCTAGCGGCGAATATAGCCAATGGCGTTCTTTATCGGCGGCTGCTACGCGTGGCCCGGCACGAACAATCGCGTTGACCTGCGCGGCGTTATTTGTCGTTGGTATTTACTACGGACAGCAGCAGAAAATCGGCGACCTCGACCCGGGTGCGCCTGAATTGCGCGCTGACTCACGCTACAACCTCGACAACGCCTTTCTCACCAAAAACTATGCAACTAGCACCGACGTGTTTGTTGTCATGGTCAGCACCGACACCCAGAAATGTGGGTCTGACGCAGCGGTGTCCGCCATCGATTATTTCCAGGGCGTCATGGGCAATGTTCCCGGTGTGCAGTCGGTGTTGTCGCTGGTTGATGTTTCCAAGCTCGTGATTATGGGTATGAACGAGGGCAATCCCAAATGGCACGCGCTAAGCCGCAACCAATATATTCTCAACAATTCGCTAAGCCGCGTACCCACCAACCTGCTCAATACGGATTGCAGTTTGGTGCCGGTAATGTTGTTTTTGGATGACCACAAAGCCGACACCTTGACCGGAGTGGTCAATGCCGTCGAAAAATTTGCCCAGGAAAATAACAGCGACGCCATCAGTTTTAAACTAGCGGCCGGCAATGCCGGTATCGAGGCGGCAACCAACATCGTCATCAGTCGCGCCCAGTATCAAATGTTGGCGTGGGTGTACGGCGTGGTGATATTGCTATGTTTGATCAACTTCCGCTCGTTCAAAATCACGGCCTGTATTATTGTGCCGCTGATGTTAACGTCAGTGCTGGGCCAGGCCTTGATGACGTTTATCGGTATTGGCGTTAAAGTCGCTACCCTACCGGTGATTGCACTCGGTGTAGGTATCGGCGTAGATTACGGCATCTACATATACAGTGCATTGCAGCGCTTCCTCGATCAGAATCTGGGATTGCGCGAGGCATACTTTGAAACCTTGAAATCCAGCGGCAGTGCCGTCGCCTTCACCGGCCTAACACTTGCGATAGGTGTCGGCACGTGGATTTTCTCACCTATCAAGTTTCAGGCGGACATGGGCTTGATGCTGATGTTTATGTTTTTCTGGAACATGGTCGGCGCGTTGCTATTCTTGCCAGCGCTCGCCTACTTGCTTGATGTTGGTAAGCGCGGCAGTGTACCGGTGGCAAGCGATACCGAACTGGCGACTGCGACATGAGTCGCCCCGAATAACCAACAAAAGCCAGGATCCGTCGACATGACTGATCTCACACATCTCGCCATTATTTGCTGCAGTGTTTACCTCGCTGTCATCGCCGCCAACAGAAGCTAACTCACGCCTTTGCTGTATTAGCTGGCCTTTGGCTCGATCATGGCCAACGGCGGCATCTTGCCGCAAGAAAACAGCGAGTTTATTCGCGGCTTCGGCGAGGTCGGTAGCGTTTTATACACCAATTTTTACCGCGTTCTGGCTCAATCTTTCGGTGCCAGTTCTTGCCACATTCTGCAAGAGGAGATTTATGCCTGACTATACCGATTGACTGGAAGCATCTCAGAAGTGAGCGTATGCTCTTGACTGAGAACAGGAATTCAATGTGTTACTAAACAACTATGTGTTCGTCAAACACTCGCTCCCCTTTGCGATTGTGCTAATTCTCATTGCACAATGTCTGCAAGCGAGCGCAGATGACGCCAACCTTCTCAGCGATCTGCTGCAAAAAAATTCTCCTGCCGAGCTTTTTCCCGACTCCGATGAGATCAGGGCCATTGCAGGCACACCCTCCGCGGCCCCGGTTTACCAAGCGGGCAAGCGCATTGGCTTTCTATTTCTCAACTCGGCGGTGGTTAACGCCGTCGGTTACTCGGGAAAACCGATTCACGTGTTGGTCGGGGTCGATAATGACGGAACTATTCGCGTCGCGCGATTAATTGCGCATCACGAACCTATCGTGTTGGTGGGTATTCCGGAAGCGAAAATAACCGCTTTGATCGACGGCTACATAGGTCTGAACGTCGTTAGTTACTTGCAGGCTGCCGCCAAAGACCAACGCTTCGACGCAATCAGTGGCGCGACGGTCACTGTGCGGGTCATCGACGACAGCATCGTGCGCTCGTCAATAAAAGTTGCACGCGCTTACGGTCTGGGCGGGATGCAAGCCACGGTTGAAGGTCCAAAAGCGACCATCGATAGCAGTCAAAGTGAGATCAAAGACTGGACCGATCTTATCGCCGAGCAGGCTGTCACGCGCTTAAAGCTGCATGCTAGCGACGTCCACAAGGCGTTTAAGGAATCCGGCGATGGCGCGGCCGACAAACGCGAGCAACAAGGCGAAGCCGACCCAATGTTTATCGATCTTTATGCCGCGCAAGTCTCCGTTCCGACGATTGGTCGCAGTCTGCTGGGCGACGCCGAATTTCGCAACCTTGAAGCCGCCCTCAAACCTGGCCAGCAAGCGGTTCTGTTAGCAGCGCGTGGCCGTTATTCTTATAAAGGCTCCGGCTATGTGCGCGGCGGTATATTTGACCGCTTCGAGATCGCGCAGGGCGACGATTCGATTCGTTTCCGAGATTTACACCACAAGCGGCTACGCAAAATTGCGGCCGATGGCGCCCCGCAGGACCTGAAAGAAGTGGACTTGTTTCTAATTCCCGATGAGGCCGAGCTAGACCCTGCCAAACCCTGGCGCCTGCAACTATTGGTCGGTCGCGAAACTGGCCGCCGGCAGAAGGCCTTCGTTACCTTTAATCTGGCATACCAGATACCCAAAACATATCTGAAATTCGAAGCAAAACCAGCCAAAGAGACAGCGACAGCAACCACGACGGAGCAACACGCGAACGACATAGCGCCACTTTGGCAACAGCTTTGGCAGGAAAAAATATGGGAAGAGGCAGTACTACTACTCGCCCTAGCAGTTCTGACTGTCATTTTCTTTTTCCAGACCTGGCTGGTCAAGCGGCCCGTGCTGCTGCGCAGGGTGCGTATCGGATTTCTCCTGTTTACTCTGTTCGGTATTGGTTTTTATTCCACGGCCCAGCTTTCAGTCGTCAATATCCTGACCGTTGTGAATGCAATGGTGACCGGATTCAACTGGGAATATTTTCTGATGGAGCCGTTGATTTTTATTCTTTGGGGCAGCGTGGCAACGGCGCTGCTGTTTTGGGGGCGCGGAGCGTTTTGCGGTTGGCTATGTCCATTTGGCGCCCTGCAAGAACTGCTTAATAAGCTTGCCAAATGGGTCAAGGTTCCACAGTTCATGGTGCCGTGGGCCGTTCATGAACGACTGTGGCCACTGAAATATATTATTTTTCTCGTTTTGTTTGGCGTGTCGCTGCATTCTTTATCGCTAGCCGAGCGGCTCGCAGAAGTCGAGCCATTTAAGACGGTGGTTGTGCTGAAGTTCATTCGTGATTGGCCGTTTGTGATATTTGCGCTGGTTATGCTGGCGGCGGGCCTTTTTATAGAGCGTTTTTATTGTCGTTATTTATGTCCTTTGGGTGCGGCTTTGGCGATACCGGCCCGCATGCGCATGTTTACCTGGTTAAAACGCTACCAGCAGTGCGGCAAACCCTGCCAGGTATGCGCCAATCAGTGTATGGTGCAGGCCATACACCCAGAAGGCGAAATCAACCCCAACGAGTGCCTCTACTGCCTGCATTGTCAGGAGTTGTATCACGACGATCAAAACTGCCCGGTAGTGGTTAAAAAACGCGAAAGACGTGAGCGCCGCGAGGCTACCGCTTCGGATAAGACTAATGAATTGGGGCAGGAAATACTGATTAAACTACGTGAAGAGCGTTAGAATTTGCCCATATATTGTTTAAGATCAACACCACTCGGCGCGTTTAGCGATAAGCTCGGCTAAGTTCACAAATTAGCGATGCTTAGTAAACAGCGTAACTCGCTCATCCGCCGTTAATTAATAACCAAGGAGAAGCAACATGTCCGAAGATACCAAGCCTAACGAAGCCCCCGAACCGCTCGCCGCAACCCGACGCGAACTGATAACACGAACCGCAGGTGTCGCCACATTGGCGGGTGTTGGTGTGGCCGCCGGTGGTCTCGCAACGCTATCTTCCAGCGACGCGAAGGCGGCTACCGCCACCGCCAACCGCGCGCACGTTGGACCCGGAGATCTGGACGAGTATTACGGTTTCTGGAGTAGCGGCCAGACGGGTGAAGTTCGAATTCTTGGCATGCCCTCCATGCGCGAGATGGTGCGTATTCCTGTGTTTAATCGCTGCAGCGCGACTGGATGGGGACAAACCAACGAGAGCCGCAAAATACTGACCGAAGGACTACTGCCAGAAACTAAGGAATTTCTCAAAGACAAGGGCGGTATCTACCTCAATGGTGATGCCCACCATCCACATATGTCGTTCACTGACGGTACCTACGACGGGCGTTACTTATTCATCAACGACAAGGCTAATACACGGGTCGCCCGTATTCGTATTGACGTAATGAAGTGCGACAAGATTATTGAAATTCCGAATGCATCAGATATCCACGGTTTGCGGCCACAGAAATTTCCACGCACCGGCTATGTGTTCGCCAATGGTGAACACCGCGTGCCTATTCCAAACGATGGCTCCATTCTCGATGAACCCGAGAAATACCATGCGATATTTACAGCAGTTGATGGCGACTCGATGAAAGTTGCCTGGCAAGTGATGGTAGACGGCAACCTCGACAATTGCGACGCTGACTACCAAGGCTTGTATGCGTTCTCCACCTGTTACAACAGCGAGGAAGGCGTAACACTGGCGGAAATGACCGCCAACGAACAGGACTGGGTAGTGGTGTTCGATATCAAAGCCATCGAGGCCGGCGTCAAGAGCGGTGACTTCAAGAAGTTCAATGGGGTCGCGGTGCTGGACGGACGCAAGGGGTCAAAATATACCCGTTATATTTCGATTTCGAACAGCCCGCACGGCTGTAATACCGCGCCGGATGGGCGCCACGTCGTGATCAATGGCAAGCTGTCACCAACGGTTTCCGTGTTGGACGTGACGAAGTTGCCGGACCTGTTTAGCGACAAGATCAAACCCCGCGACGTGGTGGTGGCCGAGCCGCAATTGGGCCTTGGACCTTTGCACACAGCTTTTGATGGACAAGGCAATTGTTTCACCACCTTGTTCCTCGACAGCCAGGTCGCCAAATGGAATATGGACAAGGCAATTCAGGCTTTTCAGGGCAAGGATGTAGATCCTGTGCTGGACAAGATCGACGTGCAGTATCAACCCGGCCACAACCACACCTCCATGGGTGAAACCAAAGAGGCCGACGGACAGTGGCTGGTATCGCTGAACAAATTCTCCAAGGACCGATTTATCAACGTCGGCCCGTTGAAACCAGAGAATGAGCAACTTATCGACATTACCAAGGACAAAATGGAGATAGTGCACGATGGGCCCACCTTCGCCGAGCCGCACGATTGTATTATCGTGCGCACAGATATCGTAAACCCGAAAAAAATCTGGACGCGAGACGATCCGATGTTTGCCGATGCTCACGCAACGGCGAAAAAAGACGGCGTAAAACTCGAGAGCGACAGCAAGATCATTCGCGATGGCACGCGTGTGCGGGTGTATATGACTTCGGTTGCGCCAAGCTTCAGCATGGAAAAGTTTACCGTAACACAAGGCGATGAAGTCACGATTTTTATCACTAACCTCGATCAGATAGACGATTTGACGCACGGCTTTACGATTGCCAACTATGGTATAGCCTTCGAAGTAGCGCCGCAGCAAACCGCGTCGGTAACGTTTAGTGCAGACCGGCCGGGAGTGCACTGGTTTTACTGCCAATGGTTTTGCCATGCGCTGCATATGGAGATGCGCGGTCGCCTGTTTGTGGAACCTAAATCCGCGTAGTTCCAGTGTCAATTGGTGCGCGCCCGGCGGCTATCATCGCCGCGGCGCTCATTTCGTCTTCGCTGCGAGTTAGCAGCAACGAATTAGTGTTAGACGTCGCGCCGGGCGCGCAAACTTTAAACATCGCAATTGCTAACGCCAAACCGGGAGCCACCCTACGCCTCGCCAGTGGCGTTTATCGTGGCCCTGTTGTTATTGATCGCAGTGTTAATATCATCGGCGACAAGGCTAGCATCGTTGATGGCGGCGCAAAAGGACATGTGATTACCGTGGCGGCGCCGGACATACGCGTGCAGGGTCTCACCGTGCGTAATTCTGGCAAAGAACTGTCTACCGAAGACAGCGGCATTTTTATCACTGCCGAAGGCGATAACGCGCACATCATAGGCAACCAGTTACATCATAATTTGATTGGCGTCTATCTTAAGGGGCCTGAAGATGCCGTCGTGCGCGCCAATACCATCGTCGGTCGGCAAGATTTGCGAGTCAACGAACGTGGAAACGGTGTGCATCTTTGGAACACGCCCGGCTCAGTGGTCGAAAATAACGACATAAGTTTTGGTCGTGACGGTATATTTGTCACCACTAGCCGGGACAACAGTTTTCGCAACAACCGTTTTACGGATCTGCGTTTCGCTGTTCACTATATGTATACGAACAACAGCGAAGTCAGCAGTAATGTGTCCCGTGGCAATGATGTCGGGTTTGCGTTGATGTATTCGACCGGACTCAAGGTGAGCAGCAATGTTTCCAATGGCGACCGCGACCGCGGTATTTTTTTCAATTTTGCCAATCAATCCGATATCGGCAATAACAGCGTTCGCGGTGGTGTGGAAAAATGCGTATTTATTTATAACTCCAACCACAATCGAATCCACCATAATCATTTCGAAGCTTGTCAGATTGGCGTGCATTTCACCGCCGGCTCGGAGCAAAACGCGCTTTGGGCAAACAACTTTATCGCCAACCGCACCCAGGTGAAGTATGTTGGCACGCGAAGCCTCGAATGGTCGCGAGACGGCCACGGCAACTATTGGAGCGATCATCTAGCGTTCGATGTTAATGGCGACGGCGTGGCCGACCGCCCCTATAGACCCAACAACCTGGTCGATCAAATTATCTGGCGTCACCCGATGGCCAAAATATTAATTAACAGTCCTGTACTGCAAATTCTGCAGTGGGCACAATCGCAATTCCCTGCCCTGCACCCGGGTGGAGTTACTGACAGCGTGCCGCTAATGCAGCCACAGCAAACGCTTAAATAAGATATGGACACGACTGCAGACGCCGTAGCGCATGCCCTAGAACTTTGCGCTATAAGCAAAGCTTATGGCGATCGGCAAGTCATTAGCTCACTCACTTTGACCGTTCGCAGTGGTGAAAGCCTTGCCGTCATCGGCCATAACGGCGCCGGCAAAACCACGTTGATGAAATTGATTCTCGGTCTCACCCACCCGAGCAACGGTACCATTCACTTGTGGAACACGGCGTTGACTAAGCGTCGGGCGGCCGCGCAGTACGAGCCAATCGGATTCTTACCGGAAACGGTTGCGTTTAACGGTGGTATGACAGCACGACACATTCTCAATTTTTATGCCCGCCTTAAGAATCAACCACTAACACAGTGCGATGAGCTGCTGGAATTGGTTGGACTATCGGCGGTGGCCCGTCATCGCGTTGGTACTTATTCTAAAGGCATGCGGCAACGGCTGGGACTGGCGCAGGCGTTGCTGGGAAAACCACGTTTGTTGCTGCTAGATGAACCAACTACGGGTATGGACCCGTTTCTACGCCGCCACTTCTACAGTATCATCCGCGATCGCCAAAGCGAAGGCACGACTATTCTTTTGGCATCGCACGCGCTAACCGAGATAGAGGCACAAACCGACCGCGTTGTTATTCTGAAAAAAGGGCGGGCTTTGATGCAGGGAACGCTGGACGAATTGCGCTGCGCGGCGGGTTTGCCATCTCAAATTAGCGTGGTTACCCAAGCGCAGCACGCGGACAAATTGCTGCAGGCCGTGGGGCCAGATGCTAGGTATAAGAAAGTTAACGAAAGCCAAATCGAGTTCAGTTGCACGGAGGCTAACAAACTGACGCTATTGCATCGCATTACGCAGGAGCAGGAATATATAGAGGATGTGCAGATGATCGCACCACGACTGGAAGATCTGTATACCCACTTCGTCAATGGCGCCGACGAACAATGAAAGCTGTTTTCCTGTTGGCGCGGGCGGAGTTTCAAGAGAGCTTGCGCAATCGCTGGGCGCTGTCTGCTATTATCCTGTTGGCATCACTGGCGTTTGCGTTGGCCTTGCTGGGCTCGGCGCCTATGGGAGAAACAAAGGTCAGCCCGCTGAATATCACCACCGTCAGCCTTTCCAGCCTAAGCATATATTTAATACCGCTGATTGCCCTGATGCTTTCATTCGATACCATTGTCGGCGAGCGCGAACGTGGTACGCTGCTACTGCTATTGACATACCCGGTCGCTCGCTGGCAGGTGGTTGTTGGAAAATTTGCCGGGCATATCGCTATTCTCGCCGTCACTATCTTGCTCGGTTACGGCAGCACCGGCGTGTACTTATTGATTAACACGACAAGCGGTGCGGGCGATTGGCTGCTTTACGCCGGTATGATGTATAGCTCGCTGTTTCTTGGCGCCGTGTTTATCGCCCTGGGCTATCTTCTCAGCGTGCTCGTCAACGACCGCGCTACCGCCAGCGGCGCCGCGATTGCAGTTTGGCTTTTTATGGTTGTTATTTTCGACCTGCTGCTACTCGGTCTACTACTGGCCGACAATGCACATAACCTAGCTCCAAATGTGCTTGAAACACTGATTTTGCTCAACCCAACCGATGTTTACCGCCTGTTCAATCTGACGGGTTCTGAAGCCGCAGACCTGCTAGCGGAAACGACGAGTATTGCACAATCAACAAAGGCTAGCCCGACCGCATTGCTAGTCATATTGTTTCTGTGGATCGCTGTTCCACTTGCCAGCGCAATCCTGCTATTCCAGCGTCGCGAGCTGTGAAATGAAAACGGTTACCGGCGGTATTTTCTGGCTTGCCTGCAGCTTTTTGTTATCGAGCTGTGACCAACCGCGGAGAGAGGAAGCTCCTCGCCCGCTCACACCCACTCGGGCTGATCTCGGCTACTTCTGCCGCATGATCGTCGAAGACCACCTGGGGCCAAAAAGCCAGGTTTTTCTGTCTGGCAAAGATGAACCGCTATGGTTCACGTCGGTACGCGATGGAATTGCCTTTACCTTGCTACCCGAGGAACCGAGAAACATCCGCTCGGTTTTTGTTACCGCGATGGATAACACAGACTGGAGTCATCCAGAGACGGAGTTACAATCCTGGATCAGCGCCGACAAGGCCTGGTACGTCGTCGGTAGCAAGAGACGCGGGGGCATGGGTGCCGCAGAGGCTATTCCGTTCAAGAACGAAAGCGCGGCGCAGGGCTTCGCCGAGGAGTTTGGCGGTTACGTCGCTGCACTGGTGGAAATTCCAGACAACTATATTCTGGGTAACTCGGAAATAAAAGCAAACGCCAATCGTTGACTGAGAAGTTTACGATAACAGCATAAACCACTCTAAAGACGCGACTATGCGGCGGCTGTTGTTGCGAGATCGATAGCATTATTCTTACTTGCGATCTCGACCGGCGCATTGTGCTCGACGCGTAATCGTTGCGCCAGCAAGTCCATCGAATCTTGTT
>JBPCXM010000755.1:0-9824 GCA_051008535.1 Pseudomonadales bacterium
TGCAATGGCGCGATGGTATTAATTTGAATGCTGGTCAAATGGGTCTCCATGGCTGTATCGGAAAATGGGCCCACTTGCCCAAACGCTGCGTTGGAGACAAACAGTCCCAGCTCTATCTCATTAGTCACCGCAGTGATTTTTTCTAGAAAGTCAGGCCTGTTGAGATCAACCACAAGGGTTTTAACCTTTACTCCATACTGTTGATTGAGTTTGTCTGCCGTTTGTTCAAGCGCTTCTGCCTGTCTATCGAGTAAAAGCAAATTCATTTCCAATTTTGCCAACTCTTCAGCAAAGGCGGCTCCCAGACCCTCGGCGGCTCCAGTGACCAAGGCCCAGGGGCCGTATTTTTGGCGAAAATTATTCGCAATCTTTGCCATTACCGATCCTCGTTCATAGTAAATTACCTAGTGTCATTCAATCATTTGTGGATTGAACTCATGGTAAGTGAGATATTCGTTTGTGTGAAAATAAAAGAGTTTAAATAACCGACAAAATCGGTCAGTATGAGGCTAAGCACTAACCCTGGTCGATATCAGTGAAAAAGAGAAGAAATGATATTAAGTCAATCCAGCTGATTTTGCAGATGCTGGATGCTTATGGTGTGGACCTTGGCCGCTTGCTACGGTCGCTCGAGATTCCATACGTAGGGAGCGACCCCATTTATGGCATAGTTCTACCAATCAATAGTGCGCAATACCGTGGCTTGCAAGGCTCGCTAGAAGACGCTATTCAGCAGAAAAAAAGCAAGCACCAAGAAGCGAATGTATTTGGCCCGGACCATTTCAGCTATATGTGCTATGGGTTAATTCACTGCAATACACTCGGTGAAGCCATCGAGCGATCCATTCACTTTTTCCATCTGTTTTCCGGGCACCGTGGAAAATTACGTCTGCAGAATGACTCGGGAAATGCATATTTTCGGGTATCAGAAGATGATCATCGGCTACCCCTTGCCAGCGATGCATTAGAGTGGCATCGATTGCTGATGTTTTACGGTTGGTTAATTCGGCGTCCCTTCCCACTGAGTCGGGTGGATTTCCCCACTACAATCGACAGCGTTAGACGGGAGAAGTTAGCGATTGTGTTTCGTGTTACAACATTCTGTAACGGCGCGGACACCTGCTTCACTTTTCCCAGCGTGATCTTGTCAGAGCCGATTCGACAAACTGAGTCGACTCTGGAAAAGTTTCTCGCTAACAGGCGGCCCACGATCAGTTTGTCATCCATGCATCTGACGAATCTGGATGAACAGATTTTAGCAATTGTTGAACAAAAATATGAAGGCCAATTCCCTTCCTGTGCTACCTTTGCCAGGCATCTGCACATGTCCGAATCGAAGCTTCGTCGCCTGCTGAAACAGCAGGGTAGCTCGTATCAGCAAATAAAGGACAGCTATCGCCAGCAGCGAGCAGAGGATTTGCTGATTAACAGTAATACGCCTATCAGCAACATGGCAGACGTCCTGGGATATGCAGAAGCAGTCAGCTTCCAACGTGCTTTTCAGCGCTGGACTGGCTTGAATCCCAGGGACTATCGCAGGAAATTCCGAAGATAGATAGGTATGATAGTTCTCGATCAGGGGTGATCGAAATTGTCGCTTTGTTAGTCGTTTAAGTCTAACACTCTACAGGGCGGCGCTTTTATGATTGGCGACATGAATGTACCTGGTTGGGCTTCTATGTCGCATTTCACCGTTCAGCATCGCTGTTTTCAGATGCGTCCTCGTTACTTCGGTACCTGGCTCATAGCGACCCTCTTATGTTGGACTACACTGGCAGCTGCAGATGAGGCTCCTACTGAGCGCTGTAAGCACCATAGTCCACTAAGACAGGTTTATTGGGGCGATCTGCATGTTCACACCAGGCTCTCCAGTGATGCCTATATGTCCGGAAGCCGGGTCGGTCCCGATGGCGCATATCGCTTTGCTCGCGGTGAAAAACTGTTGTTGTCTGAGACAGTGGGCGAAACTCAGTTAGATCGCCCTCTCGACTTTGCCGCCGTCACCGACCATGCGACTGAATTGGGTGCGACCCATCTTTGCACCACGCCAGGCTCGCCGGTCTACAACAGCAAAGACTGTACAAATTTTCGTGCCCCACTGGTCGCTGATAAGACAGATTTAAAAAAGTACATCAAGCTTCTTGTCGCCAAGACCGGGGGGCAACTGTCCAGTGAGACTGTTTGTGGCCCCGAAGGCAAGCTCTGCCGCAAAGCGGGAAAAACTGCTTGGGAGCAGATTCAGCAGGCGGCTGCTCAGTTTAACGACGCTAGCGACTCTTGCGACTTTACTACTTTTGTTGCATACGAATACACCGCCACCCCTGATTTTACAAAGGTTCACCGTAACGTAATTTTTAAGAACGATAGGGTACTGGCTGAACCCATCTCCTATGCCGATGAACCCAACGAACAGGTGCTCTGGCAGCGGTTGAAAAATGAGTGTATCGATGCCGGTACTGGTTGTGACGTGCTAGCTATTCCCCACAATCCGAACTTATCAAACGGCAATTTATTTAGCCTTGAATATCCGCCAAATACCACGCGACAGGCGCAGGCTGACCTGGCCGCTTTGCGAGCTAGCATCGAACCTGTTCTCGAAATCATGCAAATCAAAGGTGACTCGGAATGCCGTAATGGTTTATGGAACGTGCTCGGCGGAAACGACGAATTATGTGACTGGGAGAAGCTCCGGCTGCCCGACACCCCGGATTGCAAAGACGGGGTGTCCAAAGGCGCACTGATGGATGAAGGCTGTTTGTCGCGCCTGGACTATGGTCGCTATGCACTGGTGGAGGGCCTTAAGGAAAAACGACGGATCGGTGTTAACCCTTACAAGCTGGGCTTTATTGCCAGTACCGATACCCATGCTGGTACGCCCGGCGCGGTGGAAGAGTGGCGCAGTGACTTGAGTGGTAGCAAACCTAACCCCCGTTCAGGACGTACTGGTGGCGGTCTAGTCGCTGTCTGGGCCGAGGAAAACTCTCGCACCGCCATTTTTGACGCACTGCGGCGGCGTGAAGTCTATGGCACCAGCGGTCCCCGGATGAAGGTTCGACTGTTTGCTGGGCAGACCCTGGAGGCGAAGCTCTGTGATGATCCGGACCTGGTTCGCAAAGTCTACAAGGCGGGTGTGCCGATGGGTGGATCGATGAGCACAACCTCATTGAATAATGGTGCGCCACGATTTTTAGTGATGGCGCAAATGGACAATGGCACTCCGCGTCATCCCGGCAATCTTTTACAGAGGGCGCAAATCGTAAAGGGTTGGGCCGATGCTGCTGGCAATATACACCAGCAAGTCATTGATATTGTCGGTGGTCCCAGTACCGCGACCGTTGATACTGATAGCTGCCAGCCGCGGGGGCCCGGCTTCCGCCAATTGTGTGGTGTATGGCGGGACCCTGACTTTGACAGCAGGCAAGATGCTGTGTACTACGCCCGTGTAGTGGAAAACCCTAGTTGTCGCTCTGCAGGTTGGCTCTGTGCCGAAACTCAGGGCGATGACCGGCCTGGCTGGTGCAATGCAGCTAGTACACCGCTCGTTACTCAAGAGCGCGCTTGGACGTCACCTATTTGGTATAGTCCGCCGGCACAAGCCGGAGGAGAGTAGACGGTGAAAGTCCGTTACGATGAAGGCCTAGCAAGCCACATCGCCCTCGAGTCATGCGCTTACCATCGCGAGGTGTTAGGTGAAGGGTTGACAGAGGTTCGTGCAGGCCAGCTATTGAGCCGCGAAATGATGAACTTTTCGGGTTGCCGACGCTTTTGTACCTGCGGAAGGCCACATGGAGGAGCGCGATATGCGAGTGCTCTAACGCCCGGCGCGGTCGTAGACCCTGGCATGTACGTAAGCTCTCCTCGCGGAAGCCGGGAGATCTCCAATTCGGCCTGTTGGCGGCAACGCCAACCGGTCCGTATCGGGAAGGTGAGGAGCCGAAGCCGATGATGAACGAGTTGGAGAAGTCAGACCCCCTAGTAGTAGCTGAGATAGCGGCGAACAAATCTGTGCCAGCAGAGGCGGAGTCGAAGGAGTCAAGGCGGGGGACCAAGGGAAACACCGTCGAGACCCACATACGCCGGACGCAGAGCCGGGAAAGTGTGCTATTGGGACTGACGCGTGTACGTGAACGAGCGAAAACAAGGAAGAAGGAGCAGTTCACAGGCCTGCTACACCATATCACGGTTGATCAGCTACGGTCGTCGTACTTTTCGTTAAAGCGAAAGGCCGCACCGGGTGTCGATCGAGTGACGTGGTTACAGTATGGAGAAGCACTGGAAGAGAACCTCGCCAAACTGCACGGACGCGTTCACCGCGGAGCCTATCGGCCGCAGCCCTCGCGTCGCATGAGCATCCCGAAAGAGGATGGGAAACGCCGTACGTTAGGGATTGCTGCACTGGAGGACAAAGTCCTGCAACGCGCCGTAGTGGATGTACTCAATGCCGTCTACGAGGAAGATTTTCTCGGATTCTCATATGGTTTCAGACCGGGCCGCAGTCAGCACGATGCGTTAGACGCGCTGGCGACCGGTATCCGCCATACCCCTGTGAATTGGATTCTCGATCTGGATGTTCAGCGATTTTTCGACTCCGTCAGTCACGACTGGCTGATGCGTTTCGTGGAACACCGGATTGGGGATAAGCGTGTACAGCGCTTGATACGACAGTGGCTTAAGGCAGGGGCAATGGAAGACAGAGAGTGGATCGCAACGGAGGAGGGCACCCCGCAAGGGGGCAGTGCTTCACCAATGTTGGCCAACATCTATCTACACTATTGCTTCGACCTATGGGCTGAGCGGTGGCGGCACCGTGAAGCTCGGGGTAACGTTACCATCGTGAGATACGCCGACGACATTGTCTGCGGATTCCAATACCAGGGTGACGCCCGCCGCTTCCAGACAGCGTTACGCGAACGATTTGAGATGTTCGCGCTGACATTGCATCCGGACAAGACACGCTTAATCGAGTTTGGCCGCTTTGCGGCGGGGCATCGAACATTGCGCGGTCTTGGTAAACCCGAGACGTTCGACTTTCTGGGTTTCAAACACATTTGTGGTCGCACCCGAGAGGGAAAGTTCCTGCTTCGTCGCAAAACGCGTCGGGACAGAATGCGAGCTAAATTGCGTTCCCTGAAAGAAGAACTGATGCGACGTCGACACCACTCAATACCAGAACAGGGACGTTGGTTGGGGCAAGTAGTGCGCGGTTATTTTGCGTACCACGCGGTGCCAACAAATCGAGCGAGTTTGCAGGGTTTTCTGCACGCCGTTAAACGTCACTGGCTAAGAGCGCTAAGGCGCCGAGGCCAGCGTGATAAGACGACGTGGGACAAGATCGCCCGTCTGGCGAGGGCTTTCTTGCCGACCCCGCGCGCCCGGCACCCATGGCCGGACGCTCGCTTTCGCGTTAAACACCCAAGGTGGGAGCCGAGTGTTCAAATCGTGCCCGCTCGGATCTGTGCGGGGGGTGCCCAGTAATGGGCATTCCTACCGCGATCGGCTAGTCCAGAACTTGTAAATTCTAAAGTGACTGATGACTGATGCTGGCAAACGACCTCAAGGCGAACTGTCGCTAGAAAGTTGTAAAAAAAAGGAGATACCGCAAATGCGAAACAATCATAAATCAATGTGTTTGGTTCCACACCCCATTATGCTATCGATAGTTCTGACCTCTGCTGTACCTATTGTTGCCACTGCCCAGGAGTCAACCCTAACCCTGGAAGAGGTTGTGGTTACTGCCCGAAAGAGAGAGGAATCCATGCAGACTGTGCCTGTATCGGTGTCAGCTTTCAGTGGTGAGCAGTTAAATGAAATCGGGGCGACCTCCGTTCGCGACTTGACTGAACATGTTCCCGGCCTGGAATTTTCCCGTGCGACCAATGCCGCGCAGATATTTATCCGTGGGGTGGGTCAGAAGGACCCCAATCCGGGACTTGATCCGGGTGTGGGCGTCTATGTTAATGGTTCCTATCTCGCCCGCCCGGATGGCCAGTTGTTGGACACCTTGGATGTTCAGTCTGTACAGGTACTGCGGGGGCCTCAGGGCACGCTGTTTGGCAAGAATACCGTTGGTGGAGCGGTATTGATGACGTTAAAAGAGCCAACCGACGAGTTGGAGGGCTATATTGAAGCCGGCGCCGGCAATCTGGATATGCGGCGAGTAAAAGGCGCTATTAGCGGTCCATTGAGCGATTCATTTTCCGGCCGGGTAACCCTGAGCTCCCGCGAGCGAGATGGCTACCTGGATAACGTACTCAATGGAACCGAAACCGGGGCTGAGGACCAGCAGGCAGCGGTGGGCCAGCTATCCTATTCCGGCGAGGGGAGTTTAAGCATCAATGCGCTGGGCGGATATTCACGAACAAGAAACAAGCCCCATGGCCACGACTGCATCCTAATAAATGAAGATGCGCTGCTGGGATCGTCAGTCTACCCCTCCGACATTAGCGGTACGGCACTGGAGAAAGCCTGTGCAGAATCGCAGGACCTGCTGGAGCGGGATAAAGTGGCCAACAATGATGATGGAGGTGATTACGAACTCGACAATTACTTGGCCTCACTTACCGTAAACTGGGATATTAGCGACGACCATCAGTTCAAGAGTATTACCTCTTGGACCCGTCAGGAACTATCCGGACAGACCACCTTTGGTGATAACGATGGGGGTGGTTTGATGGTAAGCCAGCAACTCGGTGTGCTCGATCAAAGCGAGCTTGAGCAATGGGCACAGGAGTTTCAACTGACCGGTTTTGCGATGAACGGCCGCCTGTCGTATACGGCAGGCCTCTACTACATGTTCGAGGACATCGATACGGGTCTGGGTGGAAGAATCGCCGACCACCAGGGCTTTGATGTAAGTCAGGATCTGTTCGTCCTGGACAACGTGCAGGGAGACCCGACAGCGGCCGCCGCGCTCGCCGATGGGAACATCTACTTCTTCGGTACTCAGAACCTCCGCGATAACAGCGAAATGGAGAATACCACGGCAGCCGCTTACGGCCAGTTGAGTTTCGACGTCACCGAATGGCTTCAACTCACCGGCGGTGTACGTTGGACCTCGGAAAAGCGCGAGCGGGATCTCACCACGCAGGGCAATGACAACGTCACGTTGTTTACCCAATTGATTACGACCGCTATCGTCAACGATGTTCAGGATCCACTCCCGAACGGATCATCCCGGCTTAGCATGATTGCCCCTCTGGATAACTTGCCACTTTTCGATGCCCGGTTCTGGCCGGAAATTCCGGCGGCACTCCCCGATGGTGTGCCGCTCTCCGATGCCACAACAATTAGTGGCGACGAGGACTGGACCGAGGTCTCACCGATGGTTAGTGTTACGGCGACGTTGCCGGAATTGATGTTGGACGATTCGGCCTTCGACCATGTGATGACTTACTTTACCTACAGCGAGGGGTTCAAGGCTGGTGGTTTCGAGGCCTTTCAAGAGGAATTGCGCCCTTTCGACCCGGAGACGGTAACCAATTACGAGTTAGGCCTGAAGGTCGATGCCTTTGATCGCCGCCTGCGGATGAATCTGGCGGTATTCCATATGGAGTACGACGATATTCAGGTGCGCCAGGCACAAGTCGTGGGCAGTCGCACCGCCGTTATTATCACCAATGCCGGTGAAGCCACTATCGATGGTGCGGAGTTTGAGTTGAGTTGGTTGCCTACAGCGAATCTCAGAATCGACGCATCAGCGGCCTATATTGATGCTGGTTACGATGAGTTTGACGATGTGCGGAATTTCGGTGGCCTGTTCATCAATGACCTCGTGCCTATCGATCGCAGTGATGAGGCTTTCACCGAGGTGCCTGAGAAAACCTTCACCTTGTCGGCTTCCTACACGATACCTGCGGGTTCAATAGGTACTTTTATGGCGTATGCCAGCTATTACTATAGTGACGAGGTCTATTTCGGCCTTGACGATGAGAGCTGGAATATCGAAGACGTCGATGTGACCACGGCCGAGGACTATGATTTGGTCAATGCTAATTTGATGTGGGTTTCTCCCGATGAAAACTGGACGATAACCCTGTGGGGCAAAAACCTGGGTGATACTGAGTACTTCCCGGGAGGCGTCGCTACCGCCGAGTCTATTGGGACGTTCAATCGCACCAAGGCTCCGCCACGGACCTATGGTATGGATATTAAATTCGACTTTTGAAGGAACGACAGATATGAATTTCAGCCTGAACATTGGCATGTGTGATCCATCACACTATGCACCCCTGGCACAGAAGGCAGAGGTAGCGGGTTTCGACAGCATCGCTGTACCAGACAGTATCTGTTACCCGAAATTCTCGGCTACGAAATATCCCTATACCGAGGACGGTGGACGGGAATTCCTTGAGAATCTGCCTTTCATGGAAGCCTTGATTGCCGTTACCCACATGGCGGCTGTCACCGAGCGTATCCGATTCTGTACATACGTTTACAAACTGGCCATTCGCCAGGCGGCCCTGGTGGCGAAACAGGTACAGAGCATCCAGGCCTTCAGTGGAGATCGTCTTGATCTCGGCATAGGGCTGAGCCCCTGGCCGGAAGATTTCGCTATTGCCGGTGTACCCTGGGAAAAACGCGGCAAGCGCCTCGATGAGCAAATCGCTATTCTCAGGGGCCTGGAGACAGGTGAGTACTTTGGTTTCGAGGGCGTCTGCCACAATATGCCAGAGAACAAGATGTGCCCCGCCCCAGGCACTCCGACCCGGATTTACATAGGCGGTCATTCAGAGGCCGCACTGAAGCGTGCTGCGAGGTTGGGTGATGGCTGGGCCTGCGCTGGCGCGGAAACCCACGAAGTGGAGTCTTACATTAAACGCATCAATCAGTTGCGCGAAGAATACGGCACCACCGAAAAAGATTTCAGATTTTGGACCGCCGGGCAGGACGCGTTCAGCGCCGATGGAATCGAGCGCCTTGAAAGTATTGGAGTGACCGACGTGGTGATAGGGTTTCGGGACCCCTTTGCCGGCCAACCTGACAATTTACTTGAAGAGAAGATCAATATGCTCGAGTGGTATGCGGGCGAGTTTATCAAGAAGTAGATAACCCACGTTATGGTGTGGAGAGAGCCTGAAATGAATGAGTTATTAGAACTGGAAAAGATCAAGCAGCTTAAAGCCCGCTATCTTCGGGGCCTTGACACCAACGACTGGGACGTCTTTGCAGGATCCATGTCGGAGGACTGCATCGGGCGTTACAATAGCGGCAAGCTCAGGTTCAACAATAGGGACGAAATTGTCAGTTTCATGCAGGAAAACCTCTCCGGTGAGAAAGTGCTGACATTGCACCAGGCGCACCAGCCTGAAATAGAAATTATTGACGAACAAACAGCCCGTGGCAGCTGGTATCTACAGGATATCGTTATTCTTCTGGAGCCTGGCGTACGAACCTATGGTTCAGCCGTCTACGAAGACAGCTACCGCAAGGAAGGCGGTGAATGGATGATCTGTGCGACCGGATATCGGCGAGTATTTGAGGCCGTCGAACCCCTGGGTGAAGGCCACATAATCCTGGAGAACATGTTTCCAAAGGCAGAAGGCAACCAGTGAGGGGTTCTCAATGAGCGACCAGGCAGGAGACAGGCCATCGGAAATGGGCAAGGTGTTGGAACCACTCATTGCTGCGGACACCGATTCAGTAGACTGGGATGAAACCAGCGATATTGTCGTGGTGGGCTTCGGTGGGGCAGGGGCCACAGCGGCCATGCAGGCCCGGGAAGAGGGTGCCACTGTACGTATGCTGGAGCGCTTCGAGGGGGGTGGCGCCACCATGCTCAGCGGAGGCATCATCTACAGCGGCGGGGGGACCCGCCAGCAGGAAGC
>JBPCXM010000756.1:0-7283 GCA_051008535.1 Pseudomonadales bacterium
CCATGGGGTCGTCGGGCCCGCGGGGTGGTTCATAGCCGCCGATGGTCATGTCGGGCGCGCTACTTACCCATTGAAACGGGTCGTAGGGGCACTGAAATAGCTGTGCACCCAACTTGGCGTAGGCACGGCCGTTGTCCAGTTGAACGTTGGCGTAGACGAAGGGTGTTTTGACGCCGTAGCTTAGGCCCTCCTTCTGGGCCTCGGACATTTCCGGGCAGAGGTGTGGGATCAGGGCGTTGTAGCAGGCCATGACGCACTGGTCGGCGGTGACGCGTAATGCCTGACCCTTTTGCACATAGTCGACCTCCACGTGCTTTCCATCGATCTCTCGTACGCCGACCACAGTGCTGTTGAGGCGAAGCCGTGTTGACTGACTGTCACGGTCCAGGGCGCTGTAATCGAATTTTGCTATGGCAACATCCTGGGGGCCCTGCATGTTGGGAGCAACCGCCGGAATTAGTTTCTGCACCAACAGACGGGCTACAGAGGCATTACCATCTGGGAACATCTTGACGTTTAACAAGTTGTCGAGAAATGCCCCGGCGATGGATGCGGCGGTGCGGCCCAGCCAGCCCAGAGATTTTATGCCGGTGCCACCCTGGGTGATGCCCTCGAGCACACTGAGATTCCAGCCCGACACGCCTGTCAGGTGTACCAGCATCGCATTCATTATAGGTAGCGACGTTTCGTCGAGCCCGACGCGGTCAAGAAGAAACCGGTTGTAACTGACCGAGTTGATATAGTCCCACTTTTCAGTCAGTGACATACCGTCGAGAAAGTCCTGCCTGCCGCCGAAGAAGTCGATGAATTTATCCTGTTCGCTCTTGGCAATGGGCAGGGTGCGAACATAATCTTCGTAGCCCTGGCCTCCGAACATCACGGCCAACCAGTTGCCGGCAAGAGACGTATGACCATCTGGTCCCGCGAGCGAGAGGCCGTTGGGTGCATTCATATCGCCTGCCAGAAACTGGTCAGATGGTGTGTTCACGCCCATGCTGGCAACAAATTCATCGTCGATGCCGATGTCCACCATCAGGCTGGAGGCTGCCTTGCTGTAGCCGCTGGGGCCTTCCAGGTTCTGGGCGCCGCCCAGGCTCAACATCATCCTGCCGTCCTGGTGAAACTCGTTGCGTTTGGCATGGCCGCCGAAATCGTCGTGATTGTCCAATACCAGAATGCGCGCATCGGGGCCCATTTTCTTGCGGTAGAACCAGGCGGCAGCCAATCCACTCATCCCGGCGCCCACAACCACAAGGTCATAGTGCTCATCCAGCGCCGCGTATTGCTCAGGTTTTTCACCGCGCCAGGCCAGGGCGTGAGCTACTTCAAAGGAGCCCTCGTGGCTGCCTCTCATGCCGGTGAGGGTCGGGGGATAGTAGGCGGATGGATCCGGCGGACTGAATGCGGTGGGAGCCCCCGGTGAAAAGCTGGATGTAGGCTCGGGGTCGTTGCCGCAGCCGTGTAGCAGCAAGCCGCCTGTACCAATCGCGACACCGTTCAAAAAATCACGTCGGGTTACCCGAGCTGCCATAGTTACTCCAGAAAACTTTACACTGTTGATAACATATTTGTACATGTCGGTTGACATGTCAATCTTGGTATTCTAGCATGTCAGCCGACATGTTGACAAAGGAGCCATCCGTGGCGGGCGAGCGTAGGCAGGAAATCTTGCAAACGGCGATAAAAATTATCGCGGATGAAGGTTACGGGAACCTGAGTATGCGAGCCCTGGCGAGGGCCAGCGGCATGAAGCTGGGTGCCCTGCAATACCACTTTCGCACCTGGGAGGAGCTGTTAAGAGCGCTCGTGGGTTACATCGCCGATGACATCACGGAGTCCTGGAGGCAGAGGGGGCTGGATGATTCTCCGACTGTTTCTGATATCGCCGCCTTCATGCTTGATGAGACCACCAGTCCCGACGAGGTCATGCTAAGTGACAGGTTGTGGCCTCAGCTGTGGGCGATGGAGCAGGTTGAACCGCTGGTGTCTCACTTGTTGGAAGAAGTCTACGCCGTGTACATGGAAATATTGGTAGAGGCCATGGAGGCAGCGGGGTTCGAGTCGCCCCGCGGCGAGGCCTTGTGCCTGATGTCCATGCTGGAGGGTGAATCACTCTTCACCGGAAAAGGAAGGCGCTGGGAAGGTGACAGAACGTTGGTACGCGCAACGATATTGAAGTTTGTGGAAGACAGATATGGAGACAACAATTGAATAAGCAGGTCTCGCTCGACTACCAGGTCAACCGGCTTGGCTTCTGGTGCGCGGTTATCGCGCTTGTCACTGGGGTGATCGCAATGGCACTGCCGCTGGATGCACCCGAGGCGTACAACGCAGAGCACGCAGACCGAATTGCCTGGCTGAACGCCAACCGCGAAGCCTTCATTGCTGGCTGGGTAAACCAGATTATTGCCATGTTTACCTTGTCTGGCGTGTTGTTTGCAATCGCCTGGCAGATCAGGGAGAAAAATCCGCTGCGAGCGCTAATAGCCGCGATGGTCATCCTGATGTCTGTGGTGGCCTTTATCATTCCCAAGTTCATGGCCATCTGGACCATACCCCTGCTGGCAGAGACCGCCGCCAGTGGGGCGATGGGTGCCGAGATGTCAGATTCCCTGCTGCTGTTGCTCAACGTGTCCATTCCATTCTCGCTGTACACGTCCTTTGACTACCTCGGCTTCTGGTTGTACGGGGTATTTGCTGTGCTGGTAATGGTGCCGCTCTACAGCGATTCAGCCAGTTCCAAGGTTTCGTCCGTTGTGCTCGGTGCCTTCGGCGTTATCTATCAGGCCATGCTGATCGGGTTACTCGTCGGAGCTATAGGAGCGACTGAGATAAACAGCTACTTCCTGGGTGTTTCCGTGCTCCTTTTGATCGTGATTATCGCGATGATGTTCAACTTCAAGGCGGCGATGGCCGGCGCAGCAGGCTAGTGGGTCATGAGTAATACGCTAATGCCATCGCTGCTGGAAACTCAACGCAAGGCATTTCTTGCCGATGGTTTCCCCTCGGCGAAAACACGCATTGACAGGCTCGACCGTGTGAAGGACATCCACGTCCGATACAAGCAAAAAATCGTCGAGGCCCTGGAAGCAGATTTTGGTAGCAGGCCTCGTGGGCAAAGCCTGGCAACTGATGTCGTCAGCATCATCATGGAGGTGAAGGATACGCGCGGCAAGATTCGGCAGTGGATGAAGCCCCAGCGACGCAAGACACCCCTCTTGATGCGCCTGGCCGGGGGCAGTGCAGAGCTGCAGTTCCAGCCCCTGGGGGTAGTGGGCAATATCTCTCCCTGGAATTTCCCGGTTGAACTGGCTTTTTCTCCTGCTATCGGTGCCCTCGCTGCGGGTAACCGGGTCATGCTGAAACCGTCGGAGATAACGCCGCAAACATCGGCACTGATCGAGGAAATGGTGACCAGCGCTTTCGATCCGGCTGAAATGACGGTGGTGACGGGCGGTGTAGACATCGCCCAGGAATTCAGCCAGTTGCCTTTCGATCACCTGGTTTTCACCGGGGGGCCTGAAATCGCTAAACACGTCATGCGCGCTGCTGCGGACAACCTGGTGCCATTGACGCTGGAACTGGGTGGCAAATGCCCCGTGGTGGTCGGTATGTCGGCTGATATCAAAATTGTCGCGGACCGGGTGATGGGAACCAAGACCATCAACAGCGGCCAGTTGTGCCTGACTCCCGATTACATTTTTCTCCCTGAAGGCAAGGTGGAAGCCTTTATCGAGGAGGCACATACAGTGTTGGCTAAGTGTTATGAGTCACTGGCCGACAATCCTGACCACACGGCGGTAATCAACGAGCGCCATTGGCAACGGCTCAGGGGCTACATCGATGACCTGGAGTCTCGCAAGGTGCGCATTGAAGTATTTAATCCTGCACAGGAGTCCTTCGATGATCCACAGAAACATAAGCTGCCTTTTGTCATGCCCGTCGAGCCAGATGATGATTCGCTGATAATGCAAGATGAGATCTTCGGTCCCATGTTGTCGATCAAGACCTACCAATCTCTCGATAATGTTATCGAATTCATCAACAACAAGCCGCGTCCGCTGGCGCTCTATTACTTCGGCAAGGACAAGCGTGAGATAAAGGCACTGTGCCAGCGTACCACTTCCGGCGGTGTCACTATCAATGACTGTGCCCAGCACGCGGCCTGTGCTGATCTACCCCTGGCCGGCGTTGGTAATAGTGGCATGGGCGGCTACCACGGCCACCATGGGTTCCTGCAATTCAGTCACAGCAAGGCGGTGTATCGGCAGGGGCTGTTGAGCCTGAGTAAGTTTATACGGCCGCCCTACAGCGAGCGCAAGATGAAACTATTTGATTCCATGGTTGGAGAAAAGATTAACGCGTAGGTCGCTCGCGGCAAGCTTCAGTGAGATAAACCCACTGGAAAAGTTAACAACCAGATGTGCACCGAAATTTCAATAACTACTAGTTCCTTCAGGAGGACAGAGTGAAAGAATCGAAGAAGTATATGCTCAGCATGGCCGTAGCCGTCGCCCTTGCGCCCACCGCGGCTTATGCGCAAATTGAGGAAGTTGTAGTTACCGCACAAAAGCGCGAGCAAAACCTCCAGGATGTGCCCATCGCCATCAGTGCGGTCAGCCAGGAAGTGCTTGACCAGACTGGCATCAATACCATCACCGAGGTCATACCCATGGTGCCCGGGTTAACCGGTTCGGACTATGGCCTGGCCACCAACACCTGGGCCATTCGCGGTATCGGCAGTAATGACTGGACCATTGGCTCAGAACCGTCTGTGGGCGTGTTCGTTGACGATGCCTACGTGGGGCGGAACATCTTTGCCACGACCAACTTTTTCGATATCAATCGCATCGAGGTCGTTAAGGGACCCCAGGGTACCCTGTTTGGTCGCAACGCCGCCGCCGGTGCTATCAGCCTGGCCACCAACCGCCCCGGCGAGGAGAACGAGTTGAGGCTGGGTGTTGCGCTGGGTGACGAGGGGCAGGAGCGCTACGAAATGGTTGGCAACTGGGCCGTCAGCGATTCCTTTGCTCTGCGCCTTGCCTACCAGCATCAGGAGTGGGAGGGCATGTGGGAAGAAGTCATCAGCGGTGACGACATGTATACCGAAAGCGATGTGGTACGCCTGATGGCTCGCTGGGACATAAGCGACAACTTTGAAGCCCTGATCAGGTTTAACTATGGCGAGGCTGAAACCAATTACACCAGTGCGATAAATATCCCAACCAATCTGGCTGATCCCGGGAATGAATATCCCGACAAGTACGCAATCAACGCCCCCAATTTTGAAGATAACGAGGATGACGGGTTCGGAATGCGCCTGACCTGGAATCTGAATGATTCGCTGACACTGGTTTCGATCACCGACGTGCGTAGTGGGGAGAACAACTATTTTGAGGATGTTGATGGTAGCGCCGACGATCTCGCGATTGACGAGGCGCTACTTGGTGGGGCGGTTGGTGGTCTGGACATTCCCGTGGGTCTTGGGGGCACGGCTGACACCGTGTATCAGGAGTTCAGGTTGAACGGTGGCTCGGATTCGTTCACCTGGTTCACGGGGGTCAGCTACTACGCCGAAGACCTGGAGAACACTCGGTGGGAGGTGGATTACGTGGCTACGGCGCTGGGGGAGCCCATTGGAATCCAGAGAATTGAGAGCAAAGGCGATAACGAGTCCTACGGCATCTATGGAGATGCCACCTGGCATGCAACTGAAAAATTGGCCCTGATCGGCGGCCTGCGCTGGAGCTATGACGAAAAGGACTGGTGTACCAATACCCTGGCAGACGATTTCGCTGACATGGGTGGTCCTACCGATGGCCCGGTGTGTGACGAGGAAGATTGGGATGAGCTTACCTCGCGACTGGTCGCACAGTACGATATCGGAGACGATGTGATGATTTTTGCCAGTGCGGCAGAGGGGTATAAAGGCGGTGGATTTAATACTGCCGTTGTGGACACGAATGGCGATTTCATTGCTGATACCGTTGTACCTTTTGATCCTGAAACCAGTATCGCCTATGAAGTTGGTGTGAAATCGTCGCCTTTGGACGGCCGTATGCAGTTGAATGTTTCGACCTTTTTTACCGACTATGAAGGAATCCAGATTGCGACATTCGGCTTTGACATTGGCCAACAGATTCAAAACGCCGGAGACGCTGAAACCAAGGGCATTGAAGCAGAACTCTCCTATTCTCCAGTTGATGGTCTGGTATTGATGGCTAACTATGCGTACCTGGATGCCGAGCTGACAACAGGGGGGTTTGAGGGCAATGTGCTTCCCCATGCCCCGGAGAATACCTTTTCTATCGGCGCAAATATCGACCACGGCTTTCTGGGGGGAAATCTCAACTGGTTTGCCATCTATAACTGGCAGGATGAGTACTACCACGACCTGGACAACCTTGAGCTGGAAGACGCCTACGGCATCCTCAATGGTAAGGTGACTTACACTGCGGGCAGCGAGCGCTGGGATCTGGCGATTGCCGCAGACAATATCGCCGACGAAGAGTACGCCACGATCCGGGCTGACTTTGGTTGGGGGGCGCAGCTGCACTGGGGTTACAAGCGCATGGTGCGGGCAGAGTTCAATGTGTACTTCTGATAGGGAACGCTTTCCAAGAATGATAAAAGGACGCCATTATGAAAAAACTACTACTTCTTGCATGCCTGTTAGGGAGTGCCCTCGCTATGTCCGCTAAGGCTGAAATCAGTGTGTTGGGGCTCGACGCCGGTGAGCTGCGGGCGTTGGAACTGGAGTCGATACCACCCTGGCCCGACGAATTGGTGCTGAGAGGGACCAATATGCATTGGCAGAAAGTCCTGCACCAGGGTGAATTTGTCGTGGTGGTGTACGAGTCGGAAGCAGCGGTCATTGATATCAGTCATCCGTTTCCCTATGACGAGTATGTGCTGGTGCTGGAGGGAGAGGTGATTTTGACCTCTACCTCGGGAGACCGCCAGCGTTATGGTGTGGGGGATAGCTTTGTGGTACCCAAAGGCTGGACCGGCACCTGGGATATGCCGGTTAAGTACCGCGAGAAAATCGTTGTTGAAAAGAAAGCCTGGGACGAATCCGAGGGTTAAGTCGACATGAACCCCACGATTACCCGGCGCGACTTTCTCAACGGCGTGGCTCTGGGCGTGGCGACAGCCGCCGCGCCACTTTCCACGCCCGCTCTCAGTTCGGCAAACTCTGCCGGAGATTACTATCCGCCGTTGCTTAATGGCATGCGAGGCAGCCACAAGGGGTCTTTCGAGGTCGCCCACGCGCTGGTAATGCA
>JBPCXM010000757.1:0-15727 GCA_051008535.1 Pseudomonadales bacterium
GCACCAGATGATCGCTGCACGCCTGGGCAAAATGCACGTGTCCATTGAGGCGGCCCGCGCCGTGCTATGGAAGGCGGCCTGGTATACCGATAACCATCCCCAATCCGATAGTAAACTTTCCCTGTCGGCAAAAATCGCCTGCACCGATGCGGCCGCAACGATCAGCCGTGATGCGCTGCAGTTGTTTGGCGCCTATGGTTACACCAAGGAAGCGTTAATCGAAAAGCTCTACCGCGATGCCAAGGCGCCGGAATGGTACGAAGGTGCGAACGAATCCCTGCTGATTGCCCTGGGGCAATATATCGACTGGGGCGTCTAGCACGTCAGATAAGGGGTTGTATCAGTGGTCAATCCGGGAGGGCTATAGTGAGCGCCAATAGCGCAGACATTCTGGTAACCGGTGCTGCCGGGATGACCGGGCGCTTGCTAATACCTTGGTTGGGTAAACGCGGCCTGACCGTTCGCGCTATGGCACGCAGTGAAGAACACGCAGCACTATTACAGGGTCTGGGTGCTGATCAGATTGTCCCGGGTGATCTTGGCGATTTCGACTCGTTGGTGGAAGCGATGCAATCCGTTAGCATCGTGCATCATATTCCGCCCATGATGCGTCCGGATGAAGTCCAGTATGGCAACAACGCGATACAGGCAGCATGTGATTCCGGTGTCAAATTATTCAGCTATCACTCTGTATTGCACCCTATGTTACGCGGTATGAGTCACCATGCCGCCAAACAGGATGTGGAAGAAGCACTGGTCTTGTCGGGGTTACCTCATGTGATTTTTCAACCCGGGCAGTATATGCAGAACTACCTGGGTATGCTGGACAGTATGCGCTCACAGGGCATTATGCCTATCACCTGGAACCCACAACAAAAAATGGGCGTGGTGGATGCCGGGGATTTCTCCGAAGCTATTGCCAACGTGCTGGCTGATCCGCAACCCCATATCGACGCCATTTACCCTCTTTGCGGCCCCGAGGCCCTAACTGGTGATGAGATGGCTAACATCTGGAGTTCTTGCCTGAAAAAACCGGTGGAAGCGGTTAGAGTACCGACGGATCAATTGCAATCCGGCTTACAGGCCGCCGGCTGGCCAGAAGAACGTATTGAAATCATGCAGCGCATGCGCAGTTTTTATGATCAACATGGACTTCCTAACGGGAATAGTAAGGTCCTAGAGCATTTACTGACACGCCCACCACGCAGCTACCGGCAGTTTGCTGAAGAGACTTTCAAATCGACGGGCAACCTATAGGCAAGGCGATCCTTGGGTCTCGTCAAATCCGCCGCGTCTAACGGACACGCGATTTTGCGTCGAGCGGCAGATAGAGTTGCACGGCTGACTGTCCGCTTTCCCTGATCTCAGAAGAGGATTGTATAATGAGCCGACCGGCCGGTTGTGGCCGAGGCTGTGTGAAAAAGCAGAAGCATGCAAATCGTTCCACCGAAGGTCTGAAAAAACGCGCACGAGAGTCGCTTCTTTTCCAATTTTCGGCAACAAAACCTAAACAATGTGCCTGTGCTCGCCGTCAGAATTTTCCATAATGCGTTTTCACACAGCCTGTGTGAAAACGCATTCCGAAAATTTCGGATCGTACGGAGAGTCGTCTCGTTAAGGTTTTTGCGATAAATGTTTGCTACGAGGGGCCTCTCGTTCACGTTTTCGGGGGCTTTGATTTATTGATTCTGCGTTTTCACACAGGCTCGGCCGACAGCACGAGTAGTCGGAGCATCCAGCTCGCCACTTGCGCTGGCCGGTGAACGTGACATTGCTGCCGATCTAGGCTCGAAGTGGTAGAGTGGCGCTCGCGACCCACAGCAGCCTGTCATCATCGGTAACTACTAACTCCTTAAAGTCGTCATTCGGATCTATATTAAGCAGTTAGGCGGGTGCCAAGTGCGCTACACCATGATACCAAATGAAGGAGGCTACATTGAAAATTCCTGACATTCCACAAGAGGAGGACGCCCGACTCCAAACGCTAAGATCACTCAACGTTTTGGACACGCCGCCTGAGGAAATGCTTTGATCGTCTGACGCGTATGGCCAAGCGCTTGTTCGGAGTACCTATCGCACTCGTCAGCCTTATTGATGAAAACCGCCAGTGGTTCAAATCCGCCGATGGTCTCAGTGTGAGTGAAACACCACGGGATATTTCATTTTGTGGGCATGCAATTCTCGGTAACGAGACATTCATTGTTCCCGATACGGCAAATGACGATCGCTTTGCGGACAATCCACTGGTTTTGAATGAACCCAATATACGTTTTTATGCCGGATGCCCGCTAAAGTCCCTGAACGGGAGCCGGCTGGGCACACTGTGCACTATCGACCAAAAACCCAGAAGCCTTAGCGAGGAAGATCCCGAAACATTGAAAGACCTTGCGTCGATGGTGGAACGCGAACTCGCGGCAGTACAATTGGCGACTCTAGACGAGCTTACCAACATAACAAACAGGAGAGGCTTTATGGTGCTGGCCGAACATTGCCTAAATCTCTGTGCTCGACAGAGAATTCCCGCGTCATTGGTATTCGTTGACCTTAACAAGTTCAAACTGATCAATGACAGGTTTGGACACATTGAAGGAGATACGGCATTAACCACCTTTGCTGACCAAATGAAAAGCGCGTTCCGGAATTCTGATCTCTTCGCGCGTCTAGGAGGCGATGAATTCGTCGTACTGCTCACCAATACATCAGAAAAGCTCGCACGGGATATTATTGAAAAATCCCGGCATGCGTTAGAAAAAAATACAATCAAGAAGCTAATCGCGGGTATGATATTTCCTTCTCTTATGGCATCGTCGAATTTGATCCTGATAAGCACCATACAGTTGAAGCATTACTGGCAGATGGGGATTCGTTGATGTACGAACGGAAATCACAAAAAGATAATAGTGACTGCCAAATGGCTTAGCCGCCTTTCTGAGGTAGTGGACACGAAGCTGCAAATACCCCATTCAATTTTATCAGCTGAGGCTTTGAGCTGACCGAGTGGATTGGATTTTGAGACGCTCGAATGATAGATTTTTCCGCTAGCTGACTATGCGCTAGTTATGCGCGAAGGCATCGGACTGTAGTCGATGGCCGCATAGCGGAGTCCTCAGGGCGGTGTGATCACTCCAGTGATCAGCCGTGGAAAGATGGGGTTGTTCTTATACTGCCATTTTAAGCATCCATCCCGGTGTGGGCAACGCGTTCAGGGGCGCGTCTCACATTTGATACACCTCACAGGCAACGTCACGCAAAAACAAACACTTGACGATTTTGGCACTGTTGCCAATAGTCGATGCCTATCGCCGGGTGTTTCGGCGGGGTTGCGACTGGATGAGCGCGAAGCACCGGCAGTCGGGTGATAACATCTAATAAATCTAAGAGGTAAAGGCCGATGAGTTTTGTCTTTGATCCGACGCACTATATTCCGAGCGGTCAAGAGCAATCACCGGGAACGTATGATGCTAAAAAGCGCTTGCAGATTGCGACGCTACGGAGTGTCTACCCTGAACTGACAAACTAGGGGGACTTGGCGCTTGCGATGGCGTGGGGCGATTACTCAAAAGCGGTGCTCCTGACGTCCTGGAGCGAAGCGTCGCTCGATGTGCGAGATGAAAACTTCCTGAATTTCCTCTGCTGGCAACAGACGCGTGGCCTATGGGGGCCGGGCGATGAAATCAAGTCGCTCGACCAAGCCAACGAATGGCGTGACGTCTAAAGATGGTGCCGATTACGATCCCACATCAATCAGTTTGAGTGATAACGCGAGTTCACCCTGATACACCCCATCGCTGATGTCAGCGAGTGGAACAGGGTGCCCCACTGCGTGACCTTGTGCGTAGTCTACGCCAATCGCCTTTAGAATATCAATAGTGGCCTGGTCTTCTGCGTACTCGGCAATGGTCTGGATTCCTATCACATGACCGACGTGATTGATCGACTCGACCATGGCCCGGTCGATGTGGTCGCTAACGATGTCCTTGACGAAGTGACCATCGATCTTGAGATAGTCCACCGGAAACTGTTTGAGGTAGTTAAAAGAACTCAGTCCGCTGCCGAAGTCATCCAGCGCGAACTGGCAGCCACGGTCTCTCAGATCGTTGATTAGCCGGATGGCATGCGCGTGATTTCTAATGGCTGCCGTTTCGGTAATCTCAAAGCAGAGACACCCCGGCCGTATTGCGCTTGCTGCTAACTGTTCGCACACGAAGTCGAACAAACCCTCATCGGCGAGGGAATTCCCTGACAAGTTAATCGTGATCCCGATTCTTGAATTCAGACCGAAGCGCTGTTCATACTGTGATAGCGCCGTCTGGATCACCCATCGGTCAATAGAACCCATCAGATGATAACGTTCTGCTGCCGGAATGAAGGTGCCCGGGAGGAGCAATTCGCCGGACTCGTCCTTAAGCCGCAGTAATAACTCGTAATGTATCGGGTTATCGGAATCCGCAAGCGGCTCTATCCGCTGCGCATAGAGGCAAAATCGATCTTGATCGAGGGCATTGCGCAGGCTGGCCGCACGCAGTATCTCGCGGTGACGGTGCACCGAATCGCCATCATCGGCATGATAAGCTACCACCCGGCCACGGCCCTGGCCTTTGGCAGCATAACAGGCGACATCGGCTTGCGTGAACAATTGTGCCAGCGACTCGACTTCGGCCGTGACCGGCACGATACCAACGCTCACACCCACTTCGTAGACCTGGTCCTCCCAGGTAAAGCGAAGACTGCGAATTCTTTCGACAAGGCCTTCGGCAATCTCGTACGCCTTTTCAAAAGGGCAGCTTTCCAGCAACACGCTGAATTCGTCGCCGCCGAGGCGTCCCAGGCTGTCACGCTCGCGTAGTTTGCTGCCCAATAGGTGTGCGATCTGTTTTAACAGCGCATCGCCGGCCATATGGCCGGCCGTGTCGTTAACAATTTTGAAATTGTCCAAGTCCAGGAAGCACAGCGCATGTTGTTTGTTCTCTTGTTGTGCACTGGTCAGCGCGCGCTCCAGGCGTCGCTCGAACTCTCGGCGATTCAACAAGCCCGTGAGGGCGTCGTGATGGGCCTGGTATTCGACTTGCCTGGCGAGCCCCCGGGATTCAGTGACGTCTTGAAAGACCAGTACCGCGCCAAGCGTCTCACCTTCAGGTGTACGAATGGGAGCGGCGGAATCCTCTACGCCGTAGTGATCGCCGTTACGGCTGATTAACAAGGAGTGGTCAGCCAGCTCCACCACGCGGTTTTCTCCAAGACATTGGGTGACCGGATTGGTCGCAGGATCCAGAGTGTCCTCGTGGACCACACGAAACACTCGCTCAATCGGTTGTCGGCGCGCTTCACCCAGCAGCCAACCGGTCAGGGTTTCGGCGATGGGATTCATAAAATCGATGCGGCCTTTGGCGTCGGTGGTGATCACACCGTCGCCGATGGAGTGTAGGGTGACCTGCAGTCGTTCTTTTTCTTTAAACAGCCTTTTTTTGATCTTGTCTGAATACAGTTTGGCGTTGTTGGTTCGTTGGGTATTGGAGCTATGCTCGGCGCGCACGCGACTAATGCGTTGTAACAATAGCAGGCAGCGCTTGCCGGCACGAATTGCCACCGCTTGTAAATACAATTCGCCGTTGCTGGTGTTTTCAATCCATACTGGCGAGGATAGCGGGTGCGCCGCAGCCTGCTTCCAAACCCCTTCCGCATCGTGCAGAAAGGACGCTAAAAACGGGTGTTGTTCGGGCCAACACCAGCCCTGCTCTACCAGACTGTTGTCTACGGTTTGTAGCCAGGCGGGGAGCTCGCCGACGAGGCGCAATCCGCCATTGGCTTGCTGTTCGAATGGTGCAATTTCCAGTTGCGACAGGATCCGCCGGGCGAGTACGGCTTGCATGGATGGAGTTTCCTGCTCGCGCTCCTGCATGAGATCCCGCGACAAGCGTCGTTGTTGCCTCTGTTGTTCTTCAATCCCCTCGACCATGGTGTCGACGAAAACCACCCACGTACCGCGAGCGTCGCAGAACAAGTGCATGTCGGCATAGCATCCAGGCTGTAACTGGATATAGGGCAATACCAGTGGCTGCTGGAGTGAAAGTACGCCTTCCAGCACCGGGATGCGCTCGGTCACTGCGGTGTCAGTCGTCACCGGCTTGATCCCATAGTGTGTCAAGGCGCCGCCTTGCGCTATGACGGCTCCCTCATCGTTGACCAATAGAAAGGCGGGCCATTCCGCGACGCGCAAGTTGGCCAGGTAATGATTGACCGCTGGCGGCAGGCCGCTCATGTGCCAGTTCCATAATGCTGCAGCGGCACAAATTCCAGGGCCAGCGTTTGAAAGCATTCTTCGACACCGCTACCGGTTTTGGCACTGGTTTCCACCACGGCCAGCGCGTCTGACTCTAATAGCCGCAAGTCGTCTTCATCGAAGTGCCAGTCGGATTTGAGATCGGCCTTGTTCAGCGCCAGCACAAAAGGGGTCGGCCCGATCTCTTGCTCAACCCGCATTTTAAGCAGCAAGGCGTTTTCCAAGGTGTACTGTCGGGTTGGATCGACCACCAGCAAGTAGCCGGCCATGCCGCGCAAATACGCGGGCAAAATCCGTTGTTCCTGGTCTTCACCTTGCACGTCCCACACGACCAGCGATATGGGATTGCCGTCGACGTACACCACTGTCTTATCGATCTTGACTCCTAGCGTGGTCAGGTATTTGTCCGAAAAAATGCTATGGACAAAACGGCTGACGAGGCTGGTTTTACCCACCGCGAAACTGCCAAGCATACATATTTTTTTCTGGATCATTCGGGTAACTCCCAAAGAAGATTAGCGTCAGGGGCATGAACCCAGTCGATGCCCGGAATAGCCTTCGCCAACCGTTTGGCGTCGGTCAGCCAGGCCGGTAGTGGGCGTCCGGTAATAATCAGCGTGCGTTCGCGCATCGCCAGATGAATACCGTCAGGAGGGTTTAGCGCGTGTACTGCCCGTTTCAGTACCATACTAGGGTGTAGCGTCACGACAGGAGACCAGTGAAATTTCACGCGAGCTGGATCTATTGTGGTATCGGCCAGTGGCAGACGGGGGTCGGCGGCCAGCGGATCGTGCAAGCCCGTCACTTGATAGCCAAGCAGACCACGTTCCGCGTCGATAATCACGATGCCGGGCTCGGCAGCGATTACGTCGAGATAACGCTGCCAGCGCGAGGCATCGTACACCGCGTAGGCCACTGCGCCGACCAGTGTCAGCACCAGCGCGGAACAAACTGCCAGCACCTTTGACCGCGAAAGGCGGCCAGCGGGTGCAGCTATATGTTGCTCGGCGAGCAACTGCTGCAGTTTCTCCTGAATCGGCTCGTTCGGTGTAGAATCGCCAGCGTAACCGTCGAGAATATCCGCATGGTCGCGGTGCAGGTGTTCGAGTACCTGTTGCATCGCAGGACGCAGGTGGTCCGGGCCAACACCACGAACAACGGCGGCCAGCACGGCCTGGGGGCCCCATTCCACCCAGACGGACAACTCGCCGACCTGAAAGTGGTCGAGCCCATCGTGATCGCGGGCAGCAAAGGCTTCGTTGACAAACGACTTGATCGCAGTCAGCATTCCGCTAACCATGTCGGCGTCCTGAGTCGTCGTATCGTCGACAAACACATGCGCAATAGGCAAGCCGGAGGGGTTGTCGATCAGGAACAGCTGTTCTACTTGATAACCCTTGCCGTCAGTGGTGGGTGAGAACAGATTAGCGATCATTTTACGCACCGCCGGTCCCAGAATCGGAAACAAGGCCTCGGCCATCACATCGCTGTTGTCGCGCACCGACGCATGAAATTGTGTTTCCAACAGCGGGCGCAGTACTGTACCCAAGGCCTCATCGGCGCTGCTGCGTTGCTGCATCGCTTCAGCAATCACTTCGGACACTTCTTCCGTTCGCAGCGCCGCATCAAGGCGCACCTGCTCCAAGGCGGTGGTGCGTTCATTGAGTTGGGCGAGCCTATTTTGTTCGGGCGACAGCAGCAGCGCACGCAAGGCCATCAGCCCGGGGTCGACGGACTCAACGTCCTCGCTAGCGCACGCCGGTGATGTGCTATCCATTCGCGGCCTCAGGCGTTTGCGGTTGCGCTTCCGGAGCAGCGACGACGGTGTCGATTTGCTGCGCGAGACCACCCAACAAGCCGGAGAGCGCCGAGCGATCTACTTTCTGCGCTTTCAGCTGAGCCGTCGACTCGATCAGTTTGTCCAGCAAGTCTTCTCGCGTCAGGTCCAGCGTCGACATCCAGTGTGAAGCAGCATTTTCCAGTGACTCGGCCAGCGCCGTATCGGCTTTGGCGGTGTCTCGCTGCAGTTTATCCATGCCTTTGTGCAGTGCGGTATCGGCTTGCTCACACTCCTGTTGCAGTGCTTGCAGCGCTGTTTGTCGCTCGGCAGTTTCGCTTTCTTGCACGGTCGCCAGGGCCTTCAGGCCGTCGCGCAAGCTTGTTTCGATGGCCTGTAAGCGGCTGCTGAACTGCTGACCCATCTGTTCGATCTGTTGCACGATGCGAGTCATTTGCGCGCCGTACAGCAGCTCCTGCACTTTGCCTAAATCACCTTTGTCAAACATCGGAACGCCTTGCGTTTCAGGGCCTGATGCAGGATTGATCGTGTCGGATTTTTGGCTTTTGGATGTTTTGGTCGTCATTGTGTTTCACCGGTAGGTTAATAGTGGAGGAGCAATGTTGTTTAGGTCTGGTTGCTTGCACTGCCGTGCTGATCATCGAGCTTATCGCGATCGCGTTGCATAATGATGGGCAGGTAATGGGTCAACGCTTCATCCGCAATTGCAGACATCGATAAACCCACCTCCGCGGCCGCGATTTTGAGTCGTTGCTTTAACGTCGCATCAATCCAGATAGTTTTTTGTGCCATTTTTCCTCCCTCAGCAGTAGGTTAGTGCTGTACTCAGCGTTCAACGTCTGGGCGGTTGCCTAATAATATGAATAATACGGTCACCGTCTATCGATTGAAGCCTAGAATCGGTTGCAGAATTGTCAAATTGGCGATTTGTCATTTTTTATACGATGGTGTTGCTTGCAGAGACTCGAGCACCGCGGCGTACATGGACGCAAAGTGCCGCACGCGCGGCAAGAAGGCTGGAGTTTAATGGGTGAGCTGGGTGGCTTTGCGTGCGCTGTTTGCACGCGTGCCAGAATATTCATCGCCACCGCGAAGTTGACGATTAGTCTGCTATATTAGCTGCAAATGCTCTAACGGAAGCATGATGGTTTGCCCACATAGGGCACACTGTTGCGGCGAGCCGGCTGTTTATCCGACTTAGCGATTCGCGGAATGAGGTGCACGTTTTACCGGCGTCTCACAACCCTGCAATTCTGGATTAAGGTGCTAAAGTTGAACTGTAAACTTCTGTTAAATAGGCAACTGCCAGCCAAACAATTGCTATAAGTGAAGTTGAGCTGGCCGAAGCCATGCGTTCCGGGAAGATAAAACTGGAGCGAACTTGTAAAAACCTACGGTTTGATGAGCATTGAACGTCAGCTTTTTCAGAACACCCCATCGAGTGACTCTTCTACTACCGGACTCGGCCGAGGTCGTGTGAAAACCGGGTTGTTCTCGATTTTTCTAAAAAACGCTCGCTGTTGCGCGTTAGAAAGGTTCTGTGGCGCTATGGGCAACTCGGTATCGGCGTCGGGTAACTGACCGCTGACTTGTTTAAGCAATGTATTGCGGCTCAAATTGCCGCCCTGGTAGCCAAAAAAAGGGGGTGACCTGCCCGTGTGGTCAAAAAACTCATCAACCAAAAGATATCAACATCTTAGCACCTGTCACGGCTATGCCAATGTCTTTTGCATTGCCTCGGAGTTAGCTTACAATTTGCCACTTAATTCAAGTTGGCGGTTGGGTTATTTATGGATTGGGCGCGCATATTGTCCTACATCACCGGGACAGTGGACCAGGAACTCCTTTTGCGTAATGAGTATCTTGTCGCCGAAAACCGGATACTGAAAGCTCAGCTCAAGTCCCGGTTGCGGGTCACTGACGTAGAGCGGGTGACACTCGCTGAAATCGCGCATCGGCTTGGCCGTAAGGCGCTTGAGGATGTGGCCATTTTAGCAAGGCCCGACACCCTCATGGGTTGGTACCGGAAGCTTGTAGCACGCAAGTTCGATGGATCTAAATCGCGTCGCTATCCGGGCCGCCCCAGAATTGACGGTGAAATTGAACAGTTAGTTGTGCGTATGGCCAGAGAGAATTCAGGGTGGGGTTATGACCGTATTGTGGGTGCCATGGCGAACCTCGGCTACACGCTATCCGATCAATCGGTGGGCAATATTCTACAACGCCATGGTGTCCCGCCGGCACCGGAGCGTAAGCGTACGGCAACATGGGCAGACTTCATTCGCGCGCACATGGCGGTCCTTGCGGGGACTGACTTTTTCACGGTGGAGGTACTGACGCCGGCGCGGACTGGTCACTTACTACGTGCTATTCTTTATCCATTTGGAGAGCCGTCGCGTTGAGGTCGCCGGGATTACGCCACATCCCAATGACGCCTGGATGAAGCAAATCGCTAGGAATGTCACCATGGACGAGTGGGGCTGCCTCGAAGGATGCCGATACCTCATTCATGACCGCGATACGAAGTTCACGGATTCGTTTCGCGCGATCGTCAAATCGCGACATGTAGAGCCGATCAAGCTTCCAGCCTGGAGTCCGAATTTGAATGCATTTTCGGAGCACTGGGTAAAATCGGTGAAAGAGGAAGTGTTGTCAAAGCTGATCCTGTTGGGTGAGGCTTCCTTGAGACGTGCGCTTAGCGAGTATCTGGTACATTTTCATGCCGAACGAAATCATCAAGGCAAAGATAACGTACTGTTATTTCCAAGCACGACGAAAGCAGTGAATCATGTTGACGGATCTGACCGCTGTAGACAACGCTTAGGCGGGCTGCTGAAATATTACCATCGAGAAGCTGCATGAGTATTTCGACCACACGCGCTTGAATTTGCATTTCGCCATACACAGGACAAAGTCATTAACATCAATAAGGTAAAGTTACTCACCGTCTGCCTGTTGGCGACTTTTGTCATTTCCGGGTTCGTCACCACGATGGGCCTGATTATTCCGCGCGCGGCCGAACATTTCGGCGTCGATGCTGTATCCATGTCTTCGCAATTCACCTGGTTTACGGGCGGTGTTTTTGCGGGCTATCTGCTTTCTTTCATTGTGTTTGATCGGTTTAGTATCAAACAGGTGCTCCTCGCCTCTTACGCCATCAGCCTCGCGTCAATCCTACTGATACATTTGTCATCTAGCTACTTGCTACTTGCCGGCTGGCTTGCCTCTTTTGGTATCGCCATCAGCATTGCGGTATGCGGCTCCGGTACGCTGATCACTCGACTCTGGACGGGCCGTGCCAGACAAACCGTATTAGTGGCACAGGATGCCATGTTCAATGGTGGCGGCGTCATATTCTCCGGCTTGACGACCTGGCTTATCACCAAAACCTTCCCATTCAGCAGTACTTATTTAGTGGTCGCGGGCATCATTGTGTTTGTCATGTTGATTGCAGCTTTGTCGAATTTTAAATCCGACGATGTTGTCGTCACTGATGAAGAGGGAGACCTCAAGACAGAGTGGAATGTCGGCTTTATCCTTATCGGAATTAGTCTACTTTTGTTTATGACGGCCAAAATTTCGATATTCATTTGGGCCCCGCAATACGTCGAAGAGAGATTCTCGGTGACCAGTGCTGTTTCGGGCCAATTCATGAGAAACATTTTCACCGCAGCACTGATTGGTTCGCTGGCGGGAACCTGGCTCGTCTCCCGGATCAACGTGAAATACCTCCTCTATGGTTTCGCGCTGGTCTCCACCGCCTCTGTATGGCTATTCACGCAGGTTGGCGACGTCAATTCAATGCTACTGCTGGGATTTCTGTATGGTATTTCTGTGTCAGCAACGTTTAATGCCTACATGGCATTTGCCCTGACTTTTGTGGCCGTACCGACGCATCGCAATATTGCTTACATGCTTTTGATGTCTGGTCTTGGCTCTTCGTTTGCACCGCTTGTCAGCAGTCAGGCTGTGAGCATGGGCGGCGAGATTATCGATGCGCTATGGCTTTGTTTCGGCTTTTTGCTGCTGGTAATCGCAACGCTTGCGATCGGTGAATGGATGAGCAAGCATGCCTCTGTCGCAAGTCGCTCAATCCAGCCCGGTTCATAGTGCTGCCCGCTTCGTGGTCTTCAAACCATTTAACGGATCGCAGATTGTGGCCGCTGGCTTTCAACCACTTCTTCACCTTGGACTTTTGGCTATCGCTTTTCGGGGTTTGACCATCATTGGAACGGAAACTGCCAAGTTAATAGGTCGCCTTTTCATCAATATGTGTTTTTGGGATCTCTCAAGGGCCGTAATTCACCAGCTGAAACCGGTGGCGGTAACAGAAAAGAAAATCGACCCTGGAAGTTGAAGTTATCGTAGCCCAGCGGCGACAGCCGAGCCACATCTTCTGGCCTTGCGGTAAATTTTGGGTCTTTGCGAAGATGGTCTAGCGCGGATTGTGTGTATATCGTGTTCCAGAGTACGAGGGTATTGACGACCAGACCCAAGGTACCGAGCTGTTCCTCTTGCCCTTCGCGATATTTCTTTCGCAGTTCACCACGTCTTCCATGGAAGACCTCGCGCGAAACATTGTTCCGGCTCTCGCCGTGGTTGAGTTGCGTCAACGTGCGCCGCCGGTAGATGGGATCGCTAATGTAATTGAGATGATGGATCGTCTTCGAGATGCGGCCCAGCTCACGCAACGCCAGTGCCAGCGAAGATGGCCGCTTGGTGCGAAATAGTGAGCGCATGAGTTCTGACGCACCGACTGTACCCATCTTCAGCGAGCCGGCGGCGCGGAGCATATCGTCCCAGTGGGAGATGATCCGTTCGGGGTGGACCCGATGGCGGGATAAATCGTTGAGCGGTCCATAATCGGACTGCGGATCAAGGCGCCAGAACCGAGCGCCGCCAATGTCCGCTAGTCGTGGGCTAAACTGATACCCCTGCAGCCAGAACAAGGCGAAGATGATGTCGCTCGCCCCAGTAGAGCAGTGTCGGTCATCAGTTCCTTAGGCTTGAGGTCCGTTTGGTGTTCCAGCAATCCCTCCAGAATATACAAGGAATCGCGCAATGTGCCAGGTACGACGATGCCGTGAAACCCTGTGAGTTGATCGGACATGAAGTTGAGATAGGTCACGCCGCGGCCACGGCCGAAGTATTTCGGGTTCCGACCGGCATGGACCGTTCGCACCGGCGTGCGGAACCGTAGACCATCGGAAGAAGCGACTTCACCGCCACCCCACTGGCGCGCCAAGGGTAAGGTCGCCTGGTAATTGACTAATCGCGCGTTGGCTTGCGCAATGGTCTCCATTCGACAATAATTTTGATCGACCCACGTTAAGCGGCGACGTGTCAGTGCCGTAATGTCCTCATGGATGACCGGCGTTAAGCCCGTATTGCAAGCTTGAGCGGTCATCACGGCGCATAGACTGGTGGCCAAGTCGCGAACGCGCGCGTTGCGCTCACTGATGTGTGTGAAGGCTTCGGTAAATTGGGTTCGTGCAGCGATTTCGAGAATCGCTTCCGGCAAGTCGACCCGAGGGAGTAGCGCATGTACGCGTGCTTTGAGCTCAACTAAGCTGTCAGGCTCTTCAAGTTTGTCCAAAGGACTCACGACGAGCCGGTCGTGACCATTATCTCGTTCGATACTGACATCGGAGTTGGTGGGCAGTTCGGCCATGGTTCGGTGGTAACATTCACCCAAGCGCGCCGCCAGCCGGTCGAGTTCTTGCTCGGCCGATTCATCTCGGCCCAACGATCGGCAAACCTGGGGACGTAATGCACGCCATTTCTCGCCGCGCAGCAGTTTTAAACGCGGATCCCCCCAGCGTTCACTCGGGCTCACGAACACGTCACGGCGCCGCAGCCGGTCTTGCAGTTGCTCAAGCACACACAGGGTGTACGCACGGCGGTTGACGGCACGGCCCTTTCCAATCACCCAACCTCGCCACGACCGGGGGATCACCGCGCGCGGCGCCTTGGCCATGTCTGGATTTCGTTGACCCTCAATTGCTGTCAAAAATACCAGCGCCCGCACTAAGGGCTCGCCAGCCGGCGTTGATTGAAACTGGATCGTCCGCAACAGTGTGGGAAGAAACCGACGCACCCGAGGATATTCCGCCATGAGTTCCGTTTGGTATTTGTCCCCTTTAGAGCGAGCCAACGTAGCCACAGTGTCTACGGCTGCCTGAAGCTGGTTTCGAGACACGCGACCAAATGTGGTCTTTCTCACTTGGTTATCGGGAACCGTATCGTCGAGTAACGTCAACGATGCTTCTCTCAGACAAAGCGCCGCCTGATCGAGGTTGCTGAGCGTCGCCAGTCGTGCTTTTTTGCTCCGGTTTTTCGCCGTGTTCCAGATCTCGGTGATCAACGCATCGAGCACATCCATTGCGTCGTCAACGGCGATCGATTCACCGGAGATTGCAAACGCCACCAGCGTGGCAACGCGCCGCATCTTGGGCATTCTCGCAATGGTGGGCGCATGGGTTGCGATCGCGTAGCGCGCTAGCGATTTCAGCCGGTTAGGTGGCACGCGTGAGACATCCAATTCATTGCTGCCCAATGCACGAATTGAGGTGACGCGCTTTAATGCGCCAACCAAGGCGGGTCCGCTGATGCGATCGGGACCCGTCCGAAGGTGGTCGAAGCCGCTCGTTCTCGAACGCGCGCCACAAGACGCGCCAACGTCGTTGCGCCCGGCAATAGCACCTTGTGTTCGATCAGATGCGCGGTCGCCAAATCAAATAGTATGCTGGGACGCTCTTCGCTAATCCACGCGTGTGCATTTAGCCAACGTACCAAACGGAACCCTTCCACTCGATCGGTGAAATCGTGATACGCGTAGAAGCGCTTGATTTGTTCAGCATGTCGCCATTGGGTACGTCCCTTCGCGTAGCCCCGCAAAGACGGGACCTGCTTAAGTTTGATCTGATCGGCCATGTGTTGAACGACGTTCGCGGGCGTCGTTAGTGGATTTGATAGAAACGTACCGAGAAATCGCAGAGTACCGAGCTGGACGGCAAAACCTAATCGATTGCGGTCGCCTTGAATGCGATAAACCTTGGCGAGGTCCGTATCATCGAGAAAAAAATAGCGTGCCAACTGTTCTTCGCTAGGCTTGTCACCGTAACGACCGTAGTGGCGTTTCTGGGTGTTGGTGAGAAATTCAACGGGCATTGTGGGGCTCTCCTGGCTGGGAAAGACCCCATAATGACCCACACAACAGCCGGTGGCTGCGATGGCTTGGTCAAAATGCTCGTTCGAGTTCCCATTAGAAGAGCCGAAAACGGCAGTTTGCAGACGCAGCTCCGAATTCCTTTATAAAATCGGGGACTTAGATATTGATGTGGCAGTTTCCGTTCCGATGATGGTCAAACCCCAGCTTATAGCTCCCCATTACGCCGCAGTTCTTCTTTGGATTTTGCGAGGATTTCGGCGGCATTCAGATCGGTAAAACCGCCCTGCTCGGCTCGTATGAGTTTGGCACGGATAAATTCAATCTCGCGGGCCTTGCGGATCAGGTCATTCACCACCTCGCTCTTGCTGGTGTATTCCTCGCTATCGACTTGTGCTTTCAGCCATTCGTCATTAGGCGGGGTAAAGGAGATACTTTGTCTTGCCATTGGTCGTCCTTCAAAATAAGCATGGTGCAATAA
>JBPCXM010000758.1:0-7934 GCA_051008535.1 Pseudomonadales bacterium
CCAAATTAGGAAAAAGCGCGATTACTCTTCCTATGCTCTGGTCGAATCGGCGACAATTGGCAACCATGCCAAATTTAATGTCAGAATTAAAACGCCGCAACGTATTTCGAGTCGCTGCGGCGTACGCCCTGGTTGCCTGGATTCTTATCGAAGCGGGCTCGGTACTTATGCCGACTTTCGGCGCTGCAGAATGGTTGTTCAGAGCGTACGTGCTGGTCGTCATTACCGGCTTTTTCGTGGCACTGATTTTTGCCTGGGTCTTCGAAATAACGCCCGAGGGTGTCAAGCGCGAGAAGCACCTCGATCACTGGACAGCAGAAGTGCGGCCGATTGGTCGCAAACTCGATTTTTTCATCATCGCCGCGCTGGCGATTGCACTAGCGGTATCGGTGACTTTGAATGTCACGGGCCTACGCAATCAGGGCACTGGGTCGTCCATTGCTGTGCTGCCATTCACAAACCGCAGCACCGACCCAGAGAATGCGGTTTTCACCGACGGCATTCACGACGACCTGCTGACCCGGCTCGCCAATGTGGATTCACTGAAGGTCATTTCGCGGACCTCGGTGATGGATTACCGTGACACTAAAAAGAACCTGCGCCAGATCGGCGAAGAACTGGGCGTCGAGACGGTACTCGAAGGCGCAGTGCAACGCTCCGGCAATAGTGTGCGCATCAACGTTCAGCTCATCGATGCTAGCACCGACGAACACATCTGGGCCAAATCGTACGATCATGCACTCAGTGCCAAAAACGTGTTCGCGATTCAAAGCGAGATTTCGGCCGCCATCGCCACCGCGTTAAAAGCAACGCTGACGCCGCAGGAGAAGGCGCGATTGGCGGCCGTGCCCACCGAAAATATCGAAGCTTATCGGTTGTACAGCGCCGGCCGCGATAACTTGCACAAGCGCGAGCTCACAGCGCTGCTGTCGGCACGGCAGCAATTTGAGCAGGCGATTGCGTTAGATCCGGAATACGCCCAGGCCTATGCCGGCCTAGCGGATGCAGTGCAGTTACTGTCTATCAATCACAAGGCAATCGCATGGAACGAGGCATTCAGCGTCGCCAGCGATGCGCTTCAGAAAGCGCTGGCACTGGACAGCGAACTCGCCGACGGCTATGCCTCACTCGGCCTGTTGAAAATGGGGTTCGGTCAGCGCGATCCGGGTGGCGCCGCGTACGAGGAATCGGAGGCCGCATTGCAGCGCGCCATTGCGCTAAACCCGAGTCACGCACGCGCCTATATGTGGCTGGCAAGCTTGCGCGATCGTCAGCAACGCTACGACGAAGCCATCGAACTCAACAAGCGCTCGCTCGAATTCGATCCGATCGGCCGCATCGCTTACACAAATATTGCCGTGCTTTACTCGAGGTTGGGACGCTACGACGACGCTCTCAATCAATGGCTGGCTGCGCTGGAAATTCATCCGTCCTGGCCGACCCTGTACGCCACTATTTCGACGCATCTCGAGACGCTCGGACGCCTCGACGAGGCAGTGGCATGGGCGGTCAAAGCGAGCAAGCTCAGCAAGGACCCATTGGCAGGGCAAAACAGGGTACGCGTGTTCGTCGAGTTCGGCGACAACAATAAGGCGCTGGCAGTCATTGAAGCCGTGCCGGCTAGCCATCCGCTGTTCGGTGTCGTGCAGGCTTATGAGCAAATGATTCGACAGGACTACCCCGCCGCTTTGTCAATCATCGAGGCTGCCTATGCGCAGCAAGAAAAATTACCGGATTTTATCGATAAGCTTGCGTCCGATGTCGCTTTGGTGGCCGGAGACTACGCCGCAGCGCTAACTTACTGTTTGCGCCAGGATCCATCGTTTGCCAGCGATGACAACCCGCGCCTCAATGACAACAACTATCATAACGCTGTTAGATTTGCCTACCTGCTGTTGAAGAAAGGCGAGACCGATCATGCCGTCCGACTGCTCGAAAGCGCACTGCCGGTGGCTCAGGCCCATACGCGACTGGGCGTTGCCGGCAATGGCATCCGCGACGCCCAGATTCTCGCGCTACTGGGCCGCGGCGATGAAGCACTAGCGGCTTTGCAAGAGGCCGCCGATGAAGGATTCCGTGGTTTGCTGGCGTTCGATAGCTGGACGCTCGACATCGATCCTTACCTCGAGTCGATTCGTAATCGTTCCGAATTTCAATCGATCCTTGCGGAGATTGAAGCCGACGTAGCGGTCATGCGAGAGCGCGTTCACACAGCAGAGACCTCCGGAGACTGGAGCACGCTGCTCGCCATTGCACGACGCCGATCAACTGACACCTGACCAACATGACACTAGCGCTTGGTGGTAATCCCACCACACCTCTTCGTTGGCTCGTTGCGATAGAACGATCGCTTTCCATGCAAGGTCAGATTTGATCCAGCGGTCATCAAATACCGGCAGCAAAAATGGCCTCCTTCAAACGTTCGGTGGCTATTTGATAGGCCGCATCGCGAAGCTGTACTTGTTCTTCGTCGGCGAGTTTAAATACGCTGGTGCAGGCCGTGTTCATCTTGTCGCGTAATAGCTCCCGGATTTTGTCCAGCGGCCAGCTTACGTGCTGCAAGTTTTGCACCCATTCAAAGTAACTCACGGTAACACCACCGGCATTGGCCAGAATGTCTGGAATGACCTTGACGCCGCGTTGTTCGAGAATATCGCTGGCGGTCCACGAGACCGGAGCGTTCGCCCCTTCGGCCACAACTTTGGCGTTGATGGTATCTACATTGCCAGAGTTAATCGCGTTACCCAAGGCCGCTGGAACAAGATAGTCACACGGCATTGCCACTAACGTTGCGCTGTCGAGAATATCCGCTCCGTCGGTCCCCACCACGGTCCCCACCGCTTCCTTATGGCGGACAACAGCGCCAATATCCAGCCCGTCCTGATTCACGATAGCGCCCTGGCTGTCACTCACGGCGATAATCTTTGCGCCCAGTGCCTGCAGGTGAAGCGCGGCGTAGCGGCCGACATTTCCAAAGCCCTGGATCACTACGGTGCTGTGGTCCAACGCTTGTTTGTAATACTCGCTATACGCTTCAATCGCCATGCAAACGCCGAAACCGGTCGCCTCCTTACGGCCCTGCGAACCACCGGTCACAACGGGTTTACCGGTCACTACCGCCGGGCTGTAGCCGTAGACTTTGGAGTATTCGTCCTGAATCCACGCCATGATCTGGGCGTTGGTGCCAACGTCGGGCGCTGGGATGTCCTCGGTGGGGCCAATATTGCGGTGGATTTTCTCTACAAATTTGCGCGTCAACTGCTCGAGTTCGCGTTCGCTTAACGACGCAGGGTTACAATCGATACCGCCTTTCGCACCCCCCAGGGGTAGCTCTAAGAGTGCGGTTTTTAGCGACATCAAACAAGCCAGGCCACGCACATCCTCCATATGAACCGTTGGATGGTAGCGCAATCCGCCCTTGTAGGGTCCGCGCGCATTGTGGTGCTGTACCCGGTAAGCATTGAAAATCACAAAACTGCCATCGTCTTTTCGTACCGGTAGTTGCAGCCGAATTTCCCTGCTGGCGGTCAGCAACAGTTCGTAAACAACAGCGTCGTATCCTAGTCTTTCGCAGGCGCGCAGCAAGAATCGGTCGTGGGTATTTTTGGTGGTTATGGTATTCGCGTCGATGGGCATAGCGTAGCCTTATATTATTCGTGATTAAAAATTAGTTGCCTCGTGGCGAGTAAGCCGTTTCTCTCACGTTTGTGGTCACTTTATCATTCAAGGCAAAACAACTTACCACCTGCACATTCTGGGTATTTTGATCGAAATCAACAAAATGGCGCGCTCGCGCAATCTTCAATAGATCCGTCCACGCCAGTATTTATGGCAAGTAAATCTTGATCGTAATCAAGGTCGCAATGCATCAAACGTAGTTAAATAATACCAATTTGCTGGGTGAATGAGGGAGATGAGCAATGCATATCAAGCCATTGAATGATCGAGTGATCGCGCGCCGGATAGAAGACAACAATATCACGTCGGGCGGCATCGTATTGCCCGATAAGGCCAAGGAAAAATCCATGGAAGGCGAGGTCGTTGCCGTTGGTAGTGGCCGGCAACTCAACAATGGTGAAATAAAGCGCGTCTGTGTTGCTATTGGCGACAAAGTGTTATTTGAGAAGTTCGCCGGTACCGACATCAAGTTTGAAGGCGAAAAACTCGTCGCGTTGCGCGAAGACGATATTATTTGTGTCGTTGTAGAGTAGGCATAGGCGAACGCGCCGAGCAACCAACGTGTGCGTAAAACAGTTATATCAGGAGAGCTCCCATGAGTGCAAAAGAAATTAAATTTGGCAATGACGCGCGTCAAGCCATGATAGAAGGTGCAAATCAACTCGCGGAGGCGGTCAAGGCCACGCTGGGTCCGAAGGGTAGAAACGTCGTCATCGACAAAAGCTTTGGCGGACCGGCGATGACCAAAGACGGTGTATCAGTGGCTAAGGAAATCGAATTGCCCGACAAGTTTCACAATATGGGTGCGCAGATGCTCAAGGAAGTGGCAGCGCATACGTCGGACCTGGCCGGCGATGGCACAACCACCGCCACCGTACTGGCGCAGGCGATTTTTCAGGAGGGTGTTAAATCATTGGTAGCGGGTATGAACCCCATGGATATTAAGCGCGGCATCGATAAGACCTGTGTCGTAGCCATCGAAAAACTGCATAAGCTGGCGACTCCGTGCGAGAGTAACCAGTCCATTGCCCAGGTTGGCACCATTTCTGCAAACGGCGACGCCGATATCGGCAATATTATTGCCGAGGCCATGGACAAGGTCGGTAACGAAGGGGTTATCACCGTAGAGGAAGGTTCCGGCATGGATAACGAACTGGACGTGGTCGAAGGCATGCAGTTTGACCGCGGCTATTTGTCGCCGTACTTTATTAACAATCAAGACGATATGTGCGCCGAATTCGAAGACCCCTATGTGCTGTTGTTCGACAAGAAAATAAGCAATATACGCGACATGATTACGCTGCTGGAAGAAATTGCGAAAACCGGCAAACCGCTACTAATCGTCGCCGAGGATGTGGAAGGTGAAGCCCTGGCGACCTTGGTGGTGAATGCGATACGTGGGGTGATGAAAGTGGGTGCCGTGAAAGCGCCCGGCTTTGGCGATCGGCGCAAAGACATGCTGCAAGATATCGCGGTAGTGACCGGTGGTACTGTTATCGCCGAAGAAGTGGGCTTGACGTTGGAAAACGCCACCCTAGAACACTTGGGGCGCGCCAAGAAAATTATCGTCAGTAAGGAAAATACTACCATCGTCAGCGGCGCCGGCGATAAAAAAAGTATTGACGCGCGTGTCGAGCAAATTCGCAAACATATGGCCGATACCACCTCCGACTATGACAAAGAAAAATTGCAGGAGCGGCTAGCTAAATTGGCCGGCGGTGTGGCAGTCATCAAAATTGGCGCCGCCACCGAAGTTGCCATGAAGGAAAAGAAAGACCGGGTCGATGATGCCCTGCACGCCACCCGCGCGGCGGTGGAAGAGGGTGTGGTGGCCGGTGGCGGGGTAGCATTAATCCGCACTATGCAAGCCATTGCTACCGACGGGCTGGAAGGCGACAACGACGACCAAAATATCGGCATCAAGATCACGCTGGATGCAATGCTGCGCCCGCTGCGGGAAATCATCAATAATGCCGGCGAAGATGCATCGGTGGTGCTCAATGAGGTCAAGAACGGAAAGGGCAATTTCGGCTACAACGCGCAAAGCGAAGAATTTGGCGACATGATGGAGATGGGCATTCTTGACCCTACCAAAGTCGTGCGCGTAGCGCTGCAAAACGCGGTATCCATTGCCGGCTTGATGATCACCACCGAGGCGATGATCGCCGAAATACCCGAACCTGAACAAGCGCCATCCATTCCGCCGAATATGGGCGGGATGATGTAGGCATCCAGCGCTTATCAGGGCGGCGTAAAAGTAAGGGGTTTTTGATTTAAATCATCTTGCGGGCGCACGTTATGTGGAACGATGCAAGAATAAAGTCAGAGGATAGCAATCATGTTCGAAGTAAAACATTGCCTGGTAGTTCTGGATCCCGATTCTACCCAGCAAAATGCACTCGATGCGGCGTTGCGCTGGAGCGCCAAAGAACCGATGGAGTTTGAGCTGGTAGCCTGCGATGACGCGCCAGTGTTAGACCCTGGGTACTACTTCTACGATCTGGAACGTATGGCGCCCAAAAAGGCGGCGCGCGACGCAAGATTAAACGACTTCCTGCAAACGCAAGCGCAACCTCTAATAGACCAGGGTTTGACCGTTAAAACTCAGATTCTGGAAGGCCACCCGGTGTACGAGAGCATCGTTCGTTACGTCGCGCACAGTCAGCCCGACATGGTATTTGAAAATGCCAGCTATCATTCCAGGCTGGAAGATCTGTTCTTGTCGAATCGCGATTGGCAGTTGATCAAGGCCTGCCCGGCGCCCTTACTTCTGAGTAAACGCCGGCAATGGCGCGAACACCCCGTCATAATTGCCGCGGTCGATCCACTGCACGGGAAAGACGAGCACGTCACATTAGACCGTCAAATTCTATATGCTGCAAAACACTTTGCCGATCTCTTCGACGCAGAATTGCACGTATTTCATTCTATAAATCAGGTGCTGTTTTCCGGCACTCCATTGCAGGAGGCACACGACATACACGAGCAAAAATGTCTTGAGTTACTCAATAGCGTCGATATCGCTGATGATCGACTGATGCTGGAAGACCTGCCGGTACAAGCTGTTCTGCCAGTTATTGCCAAGGAGCTGCAGGCCGACCTGGTGGTTATGGGCGCCGTGTCACGCAGCCGACTGGGCGATATATTTATTGGCAACACGGCCGAACAGGTGTTGGACGATCTCGACACTGATACATTGATCATCAAACCGGAAGGTTTTCAAAGCCCTGTGCGCGCCTTGCCAAATCCGCTGGCAAGCTAAACAGTTTGCATCCGAACACTGCGGCGGCGAGATGATATTTGCCTTGCAAGAGGGAGCTATTTTCAAAAAATAAGTTGCAATCTACAGGGTCGAATAAGCTGCGGTATAAACGTACAAAAAACTGGCGTGGATACGTAGTTTCCAGTATCGACATAAGCGTAATTGCAAATTTCTGTTTACTCACCGCGGCCATATACTTCTTTCAAGTTGTAACGAAGAGAGAGGAGTAACGCATGTCTAATCTTTCGGATATCAGGGCTGGAACGGTGGCTTCTCCATCTTTACGCACTGTGCCCTTCAATAAAACAACCCGTCATCGTTCAACGGCGGTACATTGTGATCGCTGTTGTATGCAACGTTTTTGCCTGGCTGCGGATACGGACACCAGCCAGTTAGCGGAACTGGACACGTTGATCGACCATTGGCACCCTATGACAAAGGAAACACACATAGTGCGTGAAGGTGACGCATTCAATACCGTATTCCTGGTACGTTCAGGATCGGTTAAGACCTGTCAGACGCTGGCGAATGGTGAAGAACAAATCACTGGCTTCCATTTCCCCGGCGAGATATTTGGTCTAGATGGCCTTGCCGACAAAGTGCATGTGAATACTGCCGTGACCATGGAAACAACTTCTTTATGCTCTCTGCCACTGCAGCGTCTGTTATCTCGCCGGCGGGAACTGGTTGGTGTTGAGCTGCGTTTATTGCTGCTGTTGAGCGAACTCCTCAACCGCAAGGACAACCATTCCTTGATGTTGTCGAAAAATAGAGCGCATGAACGATTAGCGGCATTTTTACTGGATTTATCCCACCGATTTGGGCGTCGCCACTTGTCGTCCTTATGTTTTTCGCTACCAATGAGCCGCACCGACGTGAGTCGTTATCTGGGCTTGTCACTGGAAAGTATCAGCCGCGCGTTTGCCCTGTTGGAAAAAGACCATGTGATAAATCCACGCGGCCGCTTGATCGAAATAATCGACAGCTATGAGCT
>JBPCXM010000759.1:0-21891 GCA_051008535.1 Pseudomonadales bacterium
TTGACTCCTGCTAAACACTAATATCAATGAGAGTGCCTAGCACTTCGTCAACCGTTTTTATCACGGCAGCGGAAGCCTCAACCTGATGTTTGCCTTGTTTGAGTTCCACCAGTGCGTCGCTAAGCTCCGACGGAAGTTGATTACTGCCCTGCACACTTACATGAGCGATGTCATTGGCGGCCTTAGCGACCCGATCGATGCCATTATGGATGCCACCAAGCCCAGTGAGTGGAGCATATCCTGCGGCGGAGTTTGAATTGATAACCAACAACTACCTCGTTGGCCGTTCGGCCATTGGAGATTATTCGTATTATTAAGGGTAGTACAAAATTTAATCTGCCAGTCGCAGTTCGTCGGATTTGCGCTAAAGTAAATTTTCTGTTGTGCTTCTATGCTATTGAAGTTGTGAGAATTGCTTCACAGATCGGCTTCGTGGCATGAAAGGATACAACCTTTTCTAAACGCTTGAGCACTCAGGCGGCGCAGTTCTCGAGCATGCTCGCGGCCAACTGCTTGGCGTGACAGGACGATTAACATCGGTGCAGTGGCCTCGCGCAAGCGTTGCGCCGCCGCGCTGATGTTACGAACAACGACCTTGTGCTTCGACGCTTCCAAGTACACTTTCTTATGATCCATGGATTTTACTCTGTCGTTTGTTGATAGTCGCGCTGCAATGACAATGCAATCCATGGGCCAACGTAGTAACTCAAGAAATTTCATCAACCTAGAACACGCCCGGCAAACGTCGCGCCAACAGTGTTAATTATTCCGTCTCTATTTTGTAAATTAATTACTTTTTCTCATAGCGTACGCTCTTGCAATGTTTTTTTGCGCGGCGGCTCATGGAGGAAAAGGCCGAGGACTTGGTCTTTTGCATTAAGAATGATCGGTTATCGGACACACGGCATTGCGAAACCCCAGTTGTGGCGCGCAGTTGATAATGAAAGGTGTTAAAAAAACTGACACTGCTCGCTACCAATTGCTAAAGTATTCGGATTCGGAGCCGATAGTCATTGTGTAACCTAGAAATCCTGTGCGCGGGCGGACGTATTGCACATGATTCAACGGTTTTGCTTCATATTTGGCTATGCGGAAACAACTAAAAATGCATGCTATTCGCTGGGAATATCCCGCGCTACTGTTAGTTTGCCCGGCTCTATTGAGTTGGTCTATTAAAAAAATCAAACAATCGGACGCACAATTTCGACCACTTACTACTGTTGCTCAACTGGCTTCAATCGTTTCATTTCCGAATTTTGACGATTTTGCTCATCGTGAGTATTCATATCGTGAATTGTTTGCGCCGCGCCCGAAATTCACCAAAGATCAAGCTCTCGTCCAGCTTCGCTATCGATTTTAGCGAGCGCCCAAATGAAACTGCATTTACGGATTTTCTTCAGCTTTATGACAGGAGTCATTTTGCTTTTATGCGCCATCGCGGTGACTATGTATAGCTTTCAAAAGGGAGAGCTCGTTGCTGCGTTGGAAGCAAAAATACACATAACTGAGCAATCCGTTAATTCTGAGGTAAACAACCAACAGCAGACGCTAATAGCCTCGGTAAAATCTATCGCGGAAGATTCGGGCCTCAAACACGCCATTGGTCGTAATGACACAAACACGATCATTAGCGCGCTCGATAGTCAAAAACAGCGAGTAAATGCCGACGATGCTCTCTTTTTTGGCGTTGACGGTCGAGTGGCGGGATCAAACGTAGTGCTGCCACCCGAACTCCACAAGGTGTGGCAAGACGTCATAAATCGCGACGAAGTCGATGCGCTTCAACTAGTGCGAATCGGTGAAGACTACTTCCACGTAGTACTTGCCGAGATCAAGGTAGCGCAAAAAATCGGTTGGCTTTGCATGACCTTTAGGCTCAGCGAATTAAAGAAAACAATTTCGCAGTCATCGAAAAGGAATAATGTAAAAATTGCTATAGTCGATACCGAATCGACTTCCAAAATCGTCGTAGCTTCCCACGACTTGCAGATCGAAGAATACGCCGATGTTTTTGCTAGTTCAGCATTCGACTCATCACAAGACTTCAAGCGCCTGAAAATTGGGGCAAGTGATGCCATAGCGAAAGTCGTGCCGTTACAACAGGGCGATCGATTTCAAGTTTCTGTGTTCGGATTTACCGATGACGCACTGACCAGCCTGGATAAATTCTGGCAACACATGGCGGTACTGTTGGTCAGCTTTGCAATACTATCGTTGTTAATGACATTCCTGATTGCCAAAGGCATTACCCGCCCGCTAAATTTGCTGTTATCGACAGCCAAAGAGCTTGAGAGCGGTGACTTTTCCTCTGAGATAAATATTGAGCGTGCCGACGAAATCGGCGATCTTGCAACCGCATTTAAAAGGATGCAAAAGGCCATATCCGAACGCGATCAAGAAGTTCAAGACTCACTCAAACTACTTAAGCATCAAGCAAGGCACGATACACTGACCGGTTTGGCGAATCGACGCATGCTTTCTGAAGAGCTTGAATTCGCCAATCAGGCGTCGCTGGAAAGAGGAGAGCGATATAACGTTTGTATCTTGGATCTGGATCGATTCAAGGTCGTAAATGATACCAGCGGGCATGCAGCGGGTGATGCATTACTCGTGCAAATTGGTGAAATACTGCGCCAATCGGTCTATGTGACCGATTGCGTCGTACGCCTGGGTGGGGATGAATTTGCGTTATTGTTGCGCGATTGCGAGTCAAATACTGCTTTGAGAATCTGCAATCGAATTAGGAAAAAAATCGAAGAGCTGGTTTTTTATTGGGAAGGCTCCCGACACAGAATCGGTGTCAGCATCGGCGTACTTTCGGTTTCTGCCCCCGTTGCCAATACTTCTGAGATTTTGCAACGAGCTGACGTCGGCTGTTTTATCGCAAAAGAGAATGGTCGCAACCAGGTTCATCTCGTTGCAGAGGGCTCTACGTCTATCGCCGAAAAGCGCGATGAATTACACTGGGTGCAGCGCCTTGAGACCGCAATTGATAGTGATCATCTCGTACTCTTTGCGCAACCCATCATACGCCTTGCAGCAACGCAAGAACCGCAACGGATGGAAGTGCTGGTTCGACTGCGAAACTACGCGACCGGCAAGCTGATTCCACCGGGTGCTTTCATTCCTACCGCGGAGCGCTACGGTCTGAGCTCGAAAATAGACCGCTGGGTGATCACTCAGTTGCTAAAAATAGCTCCTGTCTATAGCGACCTGTTTGGTGAAAATCGAACCTACTGGGTAAATCTTTCGGGCAATAGCCTCAGCGACGAGGCTTTTGTGGACTTCCTCGAATCGATGGTGAGCAGGAACCTGCTACCTGTTGGCAGTTTGAATTTCGAGATTACCGAAACGGCAGCCATACGAAATATCAAAGAAACCTCAGAAATCATGCGTCGACTCAAGAAGCTAGGCTGTCGATTTGCGCTAGACGATTTTGGCTCGGGTCTTTCCTCATTTGGCTATTTGAAATTACTACCCGTAGACTATTTAAAAATTGACGGTATGTTTATCCGAAATATTGTCGATGATAAAATTGATCGAATGTTTGTCAAGTCGATTATAGATATTGCGCATGCTATGGGTATGCAAACAGTCGCAGAGTTTGTTGAAAATAATGAAATACTCGACGTGGTGACGGAATTGGGTGCTGATTACGGGCAGGGTTTTGGGCTGGGTCGACCTCAAGAACTTTTGCCAGAAGTGGTGAGTACGCGGGCCAACTCTGCAATGCCACCTTCAGCTTTTTCCTGACTGAGAATTACCGAATCCAGAGCGTTTGATACTCCCAGCATTTCAACTATGCGCGCCGTGTTTGGCAGGGCTACTATAGCTTCGAGGTCATTCCCCTTGATCGTGTCTGCCAGGAACAGACAAGCCTGCAGTGGTGTACATTCTTCCTGCACCCAATCGTCGCTGCATCGAGCCAAGAATGTTGCTTGAACTTCTCCCGGCAAAGACCAGAGCTCTGCCAATGCCGCCGCAAGATGGGTGTAGTCACAGCCCAGGCTTAATCTCATTTCCGCTCGCAAGCATTCATCGCTCGTTTCAATGGCGACCTGGGTTTCATCAGGCACGATGGCTACGGCCGCGAGCAGACCTATGTTGGCAAGCAGGCCAGTGAGAGAGCAAAGCGGAACTTGGTCACTGAGGGTCGCAGAGTTTTTTGCGATTGACGATAGTAGCGCAGATTTCGATAGCGAAGATCGCCAAAACCGCTCGCCATCAAACCCCGTCGCTAAAGAAGATCCTAGGACATCTGAAACTGCCATGCCGATGGCGATACCGCGTGTCAAATCCAATCCCAGGACACGAATTATTGCTTCTTCGACTGAGGTTATTGGGCGTTGCTGGGCATAGAAGGCAGAATTGGATAGGCCTACTATGCGGGCAGAGATCACCGGATCTTCCCCGATACAGTGTGATAGCGTCGTCAGGTCGGTAAACTCATCCGTTGTCGATGCGATGATTCTTTCGGCCGATGCCGGAAGCACCGGAAGCGTCTTTCTGCTTCCCAAGATGTCTTTTGCTTTTCGTATGAAACTATCCATTGGCTCGACCTGCTAAGTGCTATGAAATGGGGGAGGGAGGCTGTATATATGCACTGTTGTTAAACTCAATGCAAGCTGTATGTTGCATTTGTCAATTAGAAAACTTTATATTGCCATAATGGGCTACCGCTGAGCCTCCGGCGTTGTCTGAGTCAGCCACAATCAATTCAGCTTTGTTTGTCGTGATAGTCGAATAATCGCTATCACCAGAGTGCGCCCCAACTGTTGAAGCTCATTACGTTATGCTAACTGATTCGATCTATCAAGAACCAAGCAACGGTCTATAGATAGCGAAGTTTACTGCGGCCAAATCGGTTATGGAACTACCCATTCGTTGTCATTTTTATGCCTAAGATCTGTAGGTCTTGCAATAGCATATCCCTCATTCCCGCTGTCAGCATCAGCGGTCTCCGTTAACCACGATAGGCCGAACCCCAGCGCGCCTTAGAGAAGCCGCCGATTCGGCTCCTGGTGGTGCGCGATGCGCTGGGAATCTAAGGCTTATCTGGATTGATGTACAATAAACCGCGATTTAATTTTCAGAAGCGACAGGTCAAAGCGGTGGTATAGGGAAATAGGAGATATCATGAAAAGAATACACTTCAGTTCAGGCTCCTCGTTTGAAGACCAAATAGGCTACTCCCGCGCTGTTGTAGACGGTGATTGGGTTTTCGTCTCGGGAACAACGGGCTTTGACTATAAAACTATGACGATTTCCGACGATATTTTGAGCCAAACTGAACAATGTCTTAAAAATATTGAGTCTGCATTGTCGTATGCTCAGGCCAGTATGAAAGATGTGGTAAGAGTCATGTACGTTTTGCCAAACAGTGGGGAGTTCGAACAATGCTGGCCAATTCTTCGAAAATACTTTGGAGATGTGAAGCCAGCGGCAATGATGATATCCGCCGGTTTGTCAGATCCGAGGATGAAAATTGAAATAGAAGTCACCGCGCGAAAACAGTCTTCAATCTCTTGACCCGTGACTGCTGCCTTTGCCATTTAGACGACTATCAGTCTATATGAAAATCTTCTTCCCAGCGTGTCGGATTGAAATCGAGCTAACACAAACTAACTGGTGCGCTTTTTCTTATCCGGATCCAGAAAATGTACAAAAGCCCTTGCTTTGCAAATCTACAGTTGCCGCTGGAGAGATTCCATTCGAAGCGTTCAACTCCAGGGGAATGGGCTATTGGACACCGGGTGTAACTTGCCTTCGGCGTAACGTGAATATCTAAAAGGTTCGAGTAATGCGCTTTTACTACCGGCGATCTCACCGGCTACCAGTTTACCAACACCTAGCATTTTATAGCCGTGATTCGAATCGGCAATGAAATAACAGTTTTCCCGGAACACATCGAAGACCGGAAAACTGTCAGGAGTAAACGCTCCAATGCCTCCCGATGGTTCGTTTTTGTATTTAGGGCTTTGTCCTTCGAATCGTTTTTGGCAATGCGCCAATGCTGAGCACCACATGTGGGCGAAATCGTCGCCGACAACGAATTCCGGGGATTCCGGTCCGTAGGGGTCGACCCGCACTTTATCCGGATCGGTATTTACTTTAAACGGCGCGGCCCCACCCTGTATGCCGCCAAAATTATAATCTGGCTTGTAATAGATACCCCACATTTTATCCGTTATCAACGAACCGTCGACATCCGAATATAGCGGCGCATCCGAGTCCACGTGGATCACCGGTGGAAACGAATCGTCGTCGGTCCTGTGTAGGGCGGGGTCTATCCCCAGGGTGCCTTCTTGTAGTGACCAGTACACCCACATAGGCACATCTTTGTGCATCTTTCCATTCGCGCCTTTTATATTGACAGTCTTCGGCATTTCCAACATGTCCCAGATTGACTTGGCCCAGGGGCCGGCGCCGACTACTACGTAGTCGCACTCGATGTCACCCTTGTCTGTTTCTACCGCGGCAATGGCGGTGCTGCCAGCCGCGCTGTTAAAGCCGGTGACCATGACGCCGGTCATAATGCGTACTTCCTCCAATTCCACCTTGTTGGCCAGGCCATTCACCATGGCAGCGTTATTGGAGTAACCACCGGGCTTTTCGTGCAGCACGGAAGTAATGCCCTTGGCCTGCCAGTCATAAAACATATTCTTCATATACTTGGCGCAGTCTTTGTGTCCCTCGATAAAGATCGACTCATAGCCAAGGTCTTTCTGCTGCTGAGCAATTGATGCGACATCTTCATGCATCGATTCCGGACTGATCTGCATATAGCCCACTGGGTGGTAGGCATAGGTTTCAGGGTCGCTCTCCCACACGCTCACGCTTTGTGCCATGAGCTCGCGCATGGCCGGCTGGAAGTAATTGTTGCGCACGACGCCACAGGCGATACCGGAAGCGCCGGCCGCGATCGCAGTTTTATCGATGACCAGAATGTCTTTACCACTGCCGCGGCCGCTTGATTTCAATTCAAGCGCGAGGTGATAGGCGGTGCTGAGGCCGTGAATGCCGGCCCCAATAATTACGTAGTTACTATGCTTTGGAAATGCCATGAAATGGTTCTCTGTGGTCTACTTTGGGTTCTGCGCTAAATTTGAATGATTAGATCGACAGCTTCAGAAATATCCGTCACGCAGTAACCTTTGTTGCTATCAGCTAACTGGAGCTCATCTTTTTCACGGTATTTACCCGTTTTTACAAGTATTCCTTGTAAGCCAGCATCGACAGCACCGATCACATCTGATAACACATCATCGCCAACCATGACGGCTTCTTCAGTGCGACATCCTGTGCTGCTAACCGCAGCTTTGAAAAAAGCCTTTGCGGGTTTACCAATGATTTGAGCTTTTTTATCCGCGGCAAATTCAAGTGCTGCGACGAAGGGTCCCATGTCCAGGCTCAGATTGTTGTTTTCCTTGAAATAACGGTTATTGCCCATGGCCAGCAGAGGTGCGCCGTTCATTAACAGGCGAAATGCCTGGTTGAGTCGGCCGTAGGTAAAGGCGTCGGCGGCATCGCCGATCACAACGGCGGGCGGTTGATCTGTCGGCAGATCTGCAAATTCTGTTTCCAACTGTGGATGTACGACGAGAAAAGGTGAGAGATTATTTTTTTTCAGGTAATCATGGACGGCATTAGGGGCGGTGAAGACTTCATTTTCTTGAATTGAAAATCCCATTATTGACAATCGATCGAGGGTATCCCTTCTCGTACTTCGGGTAGTATTTGTTACGTATCTGACGGGTAAACCGGTTTCTGACAATCGAGTAATTGCCTCTACCGCTCCGGGCAAAGGAGTTGCTCCATCATATAACACGCCACTTAAGTCAAGTAGAACAGCTTTTATCGGTGTCATAATCATTACTTTATGAGCTGATGACCAGTTCAGTATGATGAATATTGTTGTTTATTCTGCAGGCGAGTAATCTATAAATATGATATCTCGAGTCAATAATGTAGGTTTATATACCGAAAAGCAATGGATCGGTATAGCCACGAAGAAATACGTAATTTGCCTTATTCTCGAGTGAAGATAATGGAGATAACATCATGAGATGGTCACTAAGCACGCGCGTTATGCGAAGCGCGGCGTCAAAAATAAAGTGAATGGCAGTGCATTTGATCAGGTAGAACGATTGCTCAAGGATGCAGCGGTCACATACCAGATTCATAGTCACATCCCGGTCAGCACCATTGATGATGCACGACAGAAGGTCCCACACCTGACACATAATTTGCTAAAAACAGTTGTGTTTCAGATCAAAAATAATGGTTGGATTCTTGCTGCAGTTGATAGTCTGGCACGCATTCACTACAAACATCTAGCTGATGCTGTGGGTGTCAATCGAACTGATTTGCGCTCGGTCCCGGCAGACTTGATTCAGGAGGTAACAGGGTTCGAGTTAGGAGGTGTCGGTCCGTTCCCCATTCGGGATGATCTTCAGGTAGTCATTGATGAAAATCTGCGGGGCGTTGAGAATGTTTATTGTGGCAGTGGGCGGTGTGACAGAACCGTCGAGATCGCTCTGCAAGATTTAATCGAATTAGGCCATGCGACTGTATACTCTATATCAAAGTCAGAGGAGTAGTTGTAGACAGTGCAATAACTACAGGTTCGATACTGTGACGGATTTCATAAAATATATTGCCTGTGGATCAAATCTACATCCAGCGAGATTGCAACAACGTGTTGATCTTCATATGAAGATTGTCAGGGCCATAGCAGAATAAACAAGTTGGCATTAAGCACTTCGCAAGGCTTACAACAAGTGCCCACATCGCGGTTTGGTGCCATAATAAATGCGCGCTACAGCTATTGTTTGTGTGTGGTCGCGCTTTAACATTGGCATACTGTTGGGTGGAGATGCAGCCGGAGAATAGAAATGAGTGAATTTGTGCTGACTGAGGTGCAAGATCGAATCTGCACGTTGACGCTTAATCGGCCGGACGTTCTAAACGCATTAAATTATGCGGTGTTCCAGCAACTGCAGCGAGCTATTGACTCGGTCACCGCCGCCGGTGATGAAATTGGCTGCGTTATTTTGCGGGGTAGTGGTAAGGCTTTCTCTGCGGGGCATGATCTGAAAGATATTAGCGCCGGCGAAGAAGGCCAGCACGCCGATTTTGAAGCATCAACCCTGGAAACGCTAGCAGCGCTACCGCAGCCGGTCATCGCCCAGGTACACGGTTATTGCTTTACCGGCGCGCTAGAGCTAGCACTGGCTGCCGATATGATATTTGTCGACAGCAACACTAAACTGGCTGACACTCACAGCAAGTGGGGATTGAGCCCGGTTTGGGGCATGACCCAGCGCTTGCCACGCCGAGTGGGCGCAGCGCGGGCTAAGGATATGATGTTCAGCAGCCGTTTGGTAGAGGCGGAAGAAGCCCTGCGAATCGGTTTAGTCGATCGCGTTGTGGCGGCCGGCACCTTGAGCGACGAGGTACTTTCCTACGCGAAATCGGTGGCCGAAAATTCTGCTCATAGCCACTTTATCTGCAAGCAAATTCTGGAAACAACCGATGGTCTGCGCATACACGATGGTCTGGATTATGAGTACACCAATAGCCCGGGCGCCTGCGCCGATATGGCAGAGCGAATTGCACGCTTTCAGTCAAAATCAGCGGCCAAAAAACTGCCTAGCTCTGTCGGCTGTCCTGGATATAGGCACGCGATTTCACGCCGATTTTAAACAATTTATTGTGTCGGGAGATGTGATATGAGCATACTGGATTCAAGCTGGATCGACGACGAACTCAGAATACTGCACGAAAATATACGTAAATTTACCGCAACGGAATTTGCGCCGCAGCGCGAAGCCTGGGAAAAACAGGGTAAGTGTGACCGCGATGCGTGGCGGGTGGCGGGTTCGTTTGGCGTTTTGTGCGCAAGTATCCCGGAGACTTATGGCGGAGCCGGTGGTAACTACACCCACGAAGCAATTATTTATGACGCCATGATACGCGGCGGCGCGGCTGCCTCTATTGCCGGCGGCAACACCGTACACAGCCAGATCGTCGCGCATTACATACTTAACTATGGTTCGGAACAGCAAAAGCAACAGTGGCTGCCAGCCATGGCCAAAGGAGATCGGGTGGCGGCAATTGCGATGACCGAACCCGCCGCCGGTTCTGACTTGCAAAGTATTAAGACTACCGCGGTGCGAGACGGCGATGATTACGTGATTAATGGTTCCAAAACGTTTATATCCAATGGCCAGCACGCTGAATTGGTTCTCGTGGTATGCAAGACCGACCCTTCCGCGGGTGCCAAGGGTACTTCTCTGATCATGGTGGAAACCGACAATGCTGTGGGGTTTTCAAGGGGAAGAAACTTGGAAAAGATTGGCGTTAAGGAGGCCGATACTTCCGAATTGTTTTTCGATGATGTGCACGTACCCGTTGACAACCTGATCGGGGAAGAAGAAGGGCAGGGCTTCATTCAGCTTATGCTGCAACTACCGCAAGAGCGCTTGAGTATCGCCTGCGCTGGGGCAACAATAGCCGAGATGGCGGTTGAAGCCACGGTGGAGTACACCAAGGATCGTGAAGCGTTCGGCAAGTCGGTATTTTCATTTCAGAACACGCGTTTCAAACTGGCGGAATGCAAAACGGAAGCGACGATTTCCCGCGCCTTTGTTGATCAGTGCGTTGTTCAACATTTGCGCGGCGAACTGTCTGCCGAGCATGCATCTATGGCGAAATGGTGGTGTACTCAGAAGCAATGCGATATCGTCGATGAGTGCCTACAATTGCACGGCGGCTACGGTTATATGTGGGAATACCCGATTGCCAGAATGTACGCTGACAGCCGGGTACAAAAAATTTACGGCGGTACCAATGAAATCATGAAAGAGCTTATCTCGCGATCACTTTAGTTTATGAACAGGTGGATACGACAATCACGACAAAAGCGCTGATTATAGGTACTGGATTCTCCGGTATCTGCATGGCGATCAAGCTGAAGCAGGCTGGGATTGAAGACTTTGTGCTGCTTGAGAAGGCAGAGGAGGTCGGCGGCACTTGGCGGGAGAATACCTACCCCGGCGCCGAGTGCGATATTCCTTCCGCGCTATACAGTTACTCCTTCGAACATAATGCAGAGTGGGAGTTCAAGTGGTCGGAGCAACAGCAGATTTATGACTATCAAAAACACGTTGCCGAGAAGTATGAACTGTATCGGCATATACGCTTCGGTGAGGAAGTGGTTACTGCCACGTTTGATGAGGCTGCCAAGCGCTGGACAGTAAGCACTGGCAACGGAGGAGTCTATGACTGTCAGCATCTAATCAGTGCGGTTGGGCAATTACATCGTCCCTTTGTTCCGCAATACGAGGGCCAGGAAAGTTATCAAGGCATCAGTTTTCACTCAGCCAACTGGGATCACAATGTTGATCTAACCGGGAAAAAGGTCGCAGTGATTGGTAATGCCGCCAGTGCAGTCCAGTTTATCCCCCAGATCGCTGAACAGGTAAGCGAGTTGACGGTGTTTCAGCGCAGCGCCAACTGGGTGCTGCCTAAGCAGGACCGTCCCTACAAACCCTGGGAGCAATGGTTGTCAGACAAGGTGCCGTTGATCACAAAGCTGTATCGTTTCAAAATCTGGTGCCGCTGCGACGGTCTGCTCTATCAAATCATGAAGGGGAACCGTCTTGCTGCCCGCATTGCCGGCCATTTGAGCCGACGCAATATGACGCGTACCATCAAAGACCCGATACTACAGCGTAAGCTGACGCCCGATTATCCGATTGGCGCAAAGCGAATTCTATTTTCGGATGACTACTACGAAGCACTGTCGCGGGAAAATGTAAGCGTGGAAACCGATGCTATTGCGCGTATCACAGCAACGGGCATTACCGGCGTCGATGGTTGTCATACCGAGTACGATGTCATTATCTATGGCACCGGCTTCAAATCCAATCCTTTTTTGGCGCCCATGCAGATTTGCGGGGTAGGGGGTCAGCAGCTAAAAGAGCACTGGTCTAAGGGCGCCCATGCGTATCTGGGAATGACCACTCACGGCTTCCCCAACTTGTTTATGCTCTATGGCCCAAATACTAACCTGGGACACAACTCCATCATACTGATGATCGAGTCGCAGGCTAACTATATTACAGGCTGCATTACACAAATGGACAAGCAAGGTTGGAGTAGCATTGACATTGAGGAAGATGCCGAAGATGAATTTAACACCGAGATTCAGCAGCGCCTGGGTAAAATGGCTTTCTCAAAGGTGACCGCCAGTTGGTATATGGACGCAGGCAGAATTACCAATAATTGGGCGGGGACAACGCTGGAATACCGACGGAGAACCCGCACTGTTGATTGGGAGAATTTCCAAAAAGCAATATGAAAACGCGTTTTATGTTGCGTAAACGTGAGTAGTGCTCGTGAGAAAACATTTTTTGCTCTGTCATTATATTGATCGCGTCAACAGCGCTCTTCGTGTGGTCTAGCGCTTAGTCGAATTGCAATTTCTTGATATTAATCAATTTCTACAACTTCGTCTCTGGCAATATACCTAAGGATGATCGCCGGTAAACTGCAATAAGGAATTAAGATGACTATTACCAGCCTAATGGTTGTTATTGACCCCACGAAAGAAGACCAACGCACATTTACCCACGGTTTGAGATCTGCGTTAATTACTGGCGCAAAAATGAATCTGTATGTGTGCCTGAATGATGCGTGTTGCGACATTAATAGCACACAAAATGTTGAGCTAAGAAATCCAGTGATTGCCAATTACCAGGAACGGCTTGGGCAGCTAGTGGAGCAGGCTAAAGCGCAAGGAGTCGAAGCAAGCAGCGAGGTCGATTGGGCGGATGACTGGCCGCGGGCAATTGTGAAAGCCGCGCAACGAAATAAAAGTGACATGATGTTCAAAGCTTCGCATGATCATGGACTGGCGGAGCGAGGCATGAGAGAAACGTCTGACTGGATTGTGTTGCGTAATTCACCGTGCCCGGTGTTGATCGTGAAAGAATATCGTGACTGGAGCCATCGTCGTGTTCTCGCCGCCATCAATACTCACAGCGAAGATGCTGCACATGTTGCACTCAATGAAGCCATAATTGAATTCTCACGCCGTCTAGCTGACTCCTATGGTTCGGATGTTCATTTCGTCACAGCCTTCAAAGGCCGCTTTCAGGAACCGAATAGTGAGGAGTTGGCGACGCAATGCGGGGTACCAGTCGGGCAAATCCATTGTGCAGAGGGCTGGCCTGAAGACATTATCAAGGAAACCGCCGATCGCCTGGAAGTCGATTTGATTGTCATAGGAAATGTCGGCCGCACTGGAATGGTGGCATCGGCCATCGGCAATACCGCAGAGAAGCTGCTGGATCAAACGCACTCCGATGTATTGGTCATTAACCAGAAAGAGTAGTTTATCCGAACCATTAGTTTATCCGAACCATTAAACTAGAATGTGGTGGTCAACTTCACTGCTACACTGCGCTCCGGTGCCAACAGGTTTTCGGTCGCAGTCGAGTATTTCTTGTCGCCAAGATTTTGCAATTCTAGCGCGAGCCTGAATTGCCCTGCTGCACCGAATGCAGTTCCCCCGGCGAGATTGTAGGTTACCCAACCGGCGTTGTGTTCGATAACGGGGCCTCTGGTGCCCGGTTCTTCTTTATCCGCGGCAGACTCGCCGCGCAGGTAGAAGTCCAGCCACAGCGGCACGGCGTCAAATGCCACGGTGTCATATTTCACGCCGACTGTGCCATTCCATTGTGGAATTCCACTGTCCTGTGTGCTGAACTGGTTGGTGAAATCATTCTCGCGGCGCATCCAGGTCAGACTGGTGTAAGGCGTCAGGTGACCTTCGAGCAGTTGCCAGGCGAGATAAGTCTCGACACCGTAAGATGTCGACTCGCCGATATTGACATAGGTTTTCGGGCTGCGTCCTGGTAGGCAGGCGTCGCTATCATTGCAGAAGACGTGGTCGATATAGTCCTCTGCCTCGTTGAAAAACACGGTGGCATCGACTTGCCAGTTGCTCGACTGATAACGCGCTCCCAATTCCCAACTGATAGCAGTCTCGGGTTCCAGATCAGGATTGGGAGTGATCGGGTTGGAACCGGCGAAGGCGCCGGTGGCGAGTTGCAATAACGAGGGGTAGACGTAACTCTGGGCAAAGGTAGCGCGCAGTATAGTATTGTCCAGGCCCGCATAGGTTAGCGCAAGGCTGCCAATCAACTCTGTATCATCTCTGCTGCCCGCCAGCAGGCCATCGCGATCAGATTCATCAAGCTGACCCTCTACCCAATACTGGCGCAGGCCAACCGCCAATGTGTAACTGTCATTCATTTGCCATTCATTCTGGGCAAACAACGCGATGGTTTCAATGCTGGCTTGATCGGCGAATCGCTCGACTTCTACCACCGGTAAAAAGCTGCGTAGCGTTTCTGTTAGCCGATCTTGTTCTACGCGGTCGTCGAGGTATTGTAAACCAGTGATCAGGTAATGATCGGCGTGTGGCTGCCAGTCAAGTTGCAGCAACGCGCCGTCGGTAGTGAGCTCCGAGCTGGTGAAGATACTGCGATCCTGGGTAAACGTGCCCAAATCCAGCGAGGGGAAGGTATCGAATTGGCGGTCACTGACCTGTCGGTACAGGTTTGCAGTGACCCGAGTCAATAAGGATCCCAGATTCGAGCCCTGGTAGGATAGGGCGCTCTTTTCGCGGTCCCGTTGCGGTACCGAGATTCTGAAATCTACAAGAGGAGGCGTAGTGCGCTCCTCCTCTTCCACATAGACCTCGGCGCTGGAATTGTAATTGTCATAACTCAGTTCCACCCGGTGGCTGCCAAGCTGCTTGCCCAGGTAAGCATAAACGCTATCACTTTCAGAGGCGGTGTCTTCGAGCTCGCCCACCGGAGTGTGGCGGTCGTTTCGGTCGCTCCTGCTGGCGGCCAGCCGATACTCCAGTCCCTGCACGTTACCATAAAGACTCGCGAACAGGGCCTCTCCTGAGGTGGCGGAATCATAGTTGCCGCTGACGGTTGCCTGCAGTGGGCGGGTGCCGCCCTTGTGGGTGATGAAATTCACAACACCGCTGATGGCCTTGGATCCGTATAACACCGAGCCCGCGCCGCGCAGCACTTCTACCCTTGCAATCATTGAGGGGTCCAGCGTAAGCGGTACGCCCACTTCTCTGTGGTCGGTCACTTCCTGGCCATCGATTAGTATTGCCGTGCGCCGTGATTCTTCGCCACGGATACGAATGCGCATCAGTCCGGGTTGACCAGCGTCGGTCAGTTGCACGCCGGGTACGTCGCGCAGCAGTTCAGCAACCAGATTGGTCGTTGATTGCTGTATCTCCTGCCCGGTAACAACCGACAACGACAATGGGCTTTCCATTAGGGTTTTTTCGGTACGCGAGCCGGTGACTGTGACCTCTTCCAGAAAATTCTGCGAGCAAGAGGTGCATGCTGAACTTTCCGACCCTGCCGTCAACGCGGCGGAGGTAATTAGTGAGCAGAGGCCCAGGACTACTGCTGCAGCGCGATTGGAAATGTTCATTGTGATTATTCCTTTTGCTTGTTGTGGCACGAACAACGTTTATGATTTCGCGTTTGTATCCATAATCCGCGGTCTTTCATGGTTTCTGACGACAGTTAAGAGCAACCTGGGTTTGTCGTACCAACTCTCGCCTTGACGCGGACTGGTCCAGGCTGCGTCGACACGCCTTCGTCGCGCTGCCCAGACCACGATGGGCCAGAGAATAGTCTGGGCAAGGCTTAAAACGCCGACTGCCTTGAGTGTTGTAAATAAATCCACATTTCTGCAGCGAATCCAGCAGATCGTCCAGTTCACGTTGCTGTACTGCAGCCGCGAACGATTCGCAGTCCCCTTGTTTGAGATCGGCGAGTCCGCTCAGTAGAGCCAACACCGCCGTGCTGGTTTTCGTGCAGTCAATCTGCCAATGTAATTCAATGGCCTTACCGGATTCGACAAAACGTTCGTTCGCCAGGTCTTCATCGCTTGCGCTAGATTGCAGCGGTAGCAGAAGGCATGCCAGTAGGAAGAGACCCTTGATGCTTTTGTTTTTTGTCATTGTGAGATCACGCAATGGCTCACGTGTCGTGAATACTACATGGCAGTGATGGCTGGATGATAGTGAAGTCACGAGTTTTTGCTGTGGCTCCTCCAAATATCAACAATTAGTTGATCGAGATCAATTTTTGATTGACAGAATCACCCTATTATCCATTTGTCGTAAAAGGTGTTGTAGAAGAATGGTTAACAAAAACCCGGACGGAGAAGCGTTATGTCTGACGAAAATATCGATGAAAATACCGAATTACCACTGATGCAGAAACTGTTGGATAACCCGTTTCTGTTATTGTTTTTAGGGGTCGCGACGCCGGCTGTGCTGTTTTTGATTTGGGGAATTATGGAAATCGTGACAATCCCTGTTGCTAAGTGAGCTATAACAACGACAAGAACTGACGCGCAAGCGGTATACGTAAATGCGAATACAGCCGGGGTACAACTTATGACCAGCCTGTCACCTCCTGCGAAAAAAGTGTGGTGGAACGAACCCATCCACCGCTCAGAACTGATTTGGATTTCTATCGTGTTCGTCTGGGGCATGATCATGACCTTCATGATGCCCTACTGGCATGTGGTGGGGAAACAGAATCTGTCAACCGAAACTTATAAGACTACCCCGGCCGATTTCCAGGCCAAGACGCAGGCGGTGGTTGACAAGTATACGGTCCGTAAAGAGGGGCCAAAAGATTTTCCCGTAGTGCGTCCGCCCGCAGGAGGTGATGTTTACCTGATTGCTCGGCTATGGGACTGGTGGCCCATACTAGAACTGAAGAAGGGCGAAACCTACCGCGTGCACCTGTCTTCGTTGGACTGGCAGCACGGCTTTTCACTGCAGCCGGCCAACATCAATATCCAGGTTGTTCCAAACTACGAGCATGTGGTGTCGCTCACGCCGGATAAAGTGGGTGAGTACTCGGTGATTTGCAATGAATTTTGCGGAATCGGGCATCACCTGATGATCGGTAAGATACTGGTTGTTGACTAGAGGATATGGGCATGACTAATAATGTATTCAGAACTTGCCCCGAAACGGGCCTTAAATTTTATAGCTCAGCAGAATCCTTGACGAAGGCGAATGCCGTTGCCGCGGTTGTGTTTCTCCTGATCGGTGGTTTTTATGGTCTGCTGGTGGGTCTGACGCGCTGGCCGGCAGTGCACCTTTTGCCTGCGGATCAGTTCTACCAGGTATTGACGCTGCATGGCCTCAATGTGCTGATATTCTGGATGATCTTTTTTGAGATCGCCGTGCTGTATTTTTGCTCCGCGGTGCTGCTCAGTTGCCGGCTGGCGACACCAAAATGGGCCTGGGCCGGGTTTATACTGATGCTGGTCGGCGCGATTCTCAACAATTATATTGTGCTGACTGGCAACTCCACCGTGATGATGACATCGTATGTGCCATTAAAGGCGCATCCGCTGTTCTATATTAGCCTTATTTTATTTGCTGTCGGTGCGCTCATCGGTTGCTTTGTTTTCTTTGGCACTCTGGTGGTCGCCAAGGCAGAAAAAACCTACGAAGGCTCGTTGCCGCTGGTAGCTTTCGGTGCGGTTACCGCGGCGATTATCGCGGTGTTTACAATTGTCAGCGGCGCCATCATTCTGATCCCTACCTTTTTGTGGAGTGTCGGACTGGTCTCGGAAGTTGACCCGCTCGCCTATCGCCTTATCTGGTGGGCGTTTGGTCATTCCTCGCAGCAGATCAATGTGGCGGCGCATGTTGCCGTTTGGTACGCGATTGCCGCCATTGTATTTGGCGCAAAACCGCTGTCCGAAAAGGTGAGTCGTACTGCGTTTCTGATGTATATCCTGTTCCTGCAGCTAGCCAGCGCGCATCACTTGCTGGTGGACCCGGGCATTAGCGAAGAATTCAAGATGTTCAATACCAGTTACGCCATGTACCTGGCGGTGATGGCCAGTATGGTACATGGCCTGACAGTGCCGGGTTCGATTGAGGCGGCTCAGCGGGCGCGTGGTTTCAACAGTACGCTGTTCGAGTGGTTACGTAAGGCGCCTTGGGGCAACCCGACATTCTCTGGCATGTTTCTGTCGTTGGTTGGCTTCGGATTCCTCGGTGGTATTTCCGGTGTGGTCATGGGGGCAGAACAGATCAACATTTTGGTACACAATACAACGTACGTTCCAGGACACTTCCATGCGACAGTCGTCATCGGCTCGACTCTGGCCTTTATGGCGCTCACCTACTGGCTGGTGCCCATACTATTCAGGCGTGAGCTGGTTATGAAGGGGTTGGCGAAGTGGCAGCCGTACCTGTTTGGTCTCGGCATGACCGGCGTGGCCCTGTTCCTGATGGGCGCGGGTACACTGGGAGTGCCACGCCGGCACTGGGATATCGGCTTTGCCGGTAGTGGTCTGACGCACGATTTCCCTGCGGCGGCCTATACCATGCTTGCGCTGAATGGCATGTCGGTGATATTGGCGGTGATTGGTGGCGCGGCATTCTGCGTGATTATCGTTTCCTCTCTGCTGTTTGGCCGTAAGTTGGATGCCGATGAAAAGCTTCCCCAGCCGATGATGGCATCGAGGATAACCGACGAGCAATACAAGGGCATCGGTGTTGGCGCCATCAACATTCCCGGTACGATGGTATTTGCATTCGTGTTCTTCGCCGCCTTTGCGCTTTACTACTTTATCAACTGGAAATATTTGGCGCAAACCTGGGGTATCGCATAGGGCACACACTCACTCGTACCTGTTAACACATTCCCCCTCTCCAAGCGAGTGCTTGTGACCTATCTGCTGATATGCTGGGAGCCGTTTCACTTAAGGTTAAGGTATATAGTCAAGTGCTGTCGCAACTAGTCGACCTTTTCAAACTGCGTATCGGGATGTTGATGGCAGTCACCGCGCTGGCGGGTTATGCCATTACACCAGGCACCCGCCTGAATGCATTGCAATTGATACTCCTCGCCATATTGGTGTTGATGGCCTCGGCAAGCTCGGGTGCTTTTAATCAGTATATCGAGCGTGATCTCGATGCGCGTATGCAACGTACCGCAGCACGACCCTTCGTCACCGGTTTTTTCATGCATGGCTGGCTATGGTTAACGGTAATCTGGCTACTCTTGCTGGTTGCCGTGGTCGGCGCCTTGTATGCGTTTAATGGTGCGGCAGCCCTTTATCTGTTGCTCGGTGCGTTGACCTACGGAGTCGTCTATACCGTATGGCTCAAGCCGCGTACTGCCTGGAATATTGTCATTGGCGGCCTGGCTGGAAGTTTCGCGGTGCTGGCAGGTGCCGCCGCTGCAAATCCACAGTTAGGCCCGGAGGCAATCTGTCTCGCCATTGTGTTGTTTCTCTGGACACCGCCGCATTTCTGGAGCCTTGCGATTGCGCTGCGCGAGGAATATGCAGAGGCCGGCGTGCCGATGCTGCCTGTTGTGGTGGGTGACGCGCGCAGTGCACGTATTATTCTGTTTAGTACGCTTCTATTGGTAGCCGTCAGTAGTACACCGGTATTTTTTGGTCTGGGTTGGATTTATCTAAGCTGCGCGCTAGCTGGTGGGCTGAACTTTCTGTATCGAAATCTGCGCCTGGTGCAAAAGCCGGAGCCTCGCGAAGCGATCAAAAACTTTCTCGCGTCAATACTCCAGCTATCACTGCTGCTGATCGGAGCTATAGTCGATGCCGCATTGTAGGGGGTTTGCGCGCCCCGTGGCCCTGCTGCTGGCACTTATATGCAATGCAGCGCTTGCGCAGTCAACGGTCCCGGCAGAAGCCGACGAATACAGCCCTGAGAAGGCCCTGGCGACCAGTCAGTCTGCTATTGGCCGGCAGATCGCCAATTACCGCCTGCGTGACCATAACGGTGCCGAAGTACTTCTAGCGGATTTTGTCGGTAAACCACTGGTGGTCAGCTTGATCTATACCAGTTGTTACCATATCTGCCCGACCACCACACAATACCTGCATCAGGTGGTGAAAAAGGCGAGAAACGCGCTGGGAGAGCAGAGCTTCAATGTGCTGACGATAGGCTTTGATACCGAGAATGACAGCCCTGAAAGGATGGCACAGTTCGCGATAGAGCAGGGGATTGCCGATGAGGGTTGGTATTTTCTCAGTGCGAATCAACAAACTATTGATGAACTAACTCGGGATCTGGGGTTCCTCTACTATGCTTCGCCCAAGGGGTTTAATCATCTCGTACAGTCGTCTGTACTGGATGCCGAGCAGCTTGTTTACCGGCAGGTATACGGCATGACCTTTGATATCCCCTTGTTGGTTGAGCCGTTAAAAGACCTAGTATTCGGTCGCCCACGCGAACAATCGGTGTTGTCTGCGCTGGAGAGTCGCATTCGGCTATTTTGTACCGTTTACGACCCGGCAACAGATCGCTATCGTGTCGATTACTCTGTTTTTATTGGTACCTTCGTCGGTATACTGTGTTGCAGTTTCTTTGGTGTGCAATTGGTTCGTGAATGGCGCCGGTCTTTTAAACAAGTTTAGCGTCCCATCAAGATAAAGATTGAGACAGTTAATGGATCCGATGCAAGCAGTCAAGCGTAGCGGGAAGCATGTATTTAACCGCGTCGAAGCACTGTTCGCATTGGCGTTTCCCGACAACTGTAATCCCTTCTATCATCTGGGTGCATTGTCGTTCTTTTTTTTCTGGATAGTTGCGGTTACAGGCGTCTATCTTTTTGTATTCTTCGAAACGAGCATAGCCGGTGCTTATAATTCCATCGAGTATCTGACCGTGCAGCAGTGGTATCTCGGTGGCGTAATGCGCAGTCTGCATCGCTATGCCTCGGCGGCTATGGCTATTACTGTCACACTGCATCTGCTGCGTGAGTTTGTGCTGGATCGCTATCGCGGCGTGCGCTGGTTTTCATGGGTGACGGGAGCGCCGTTGTTGTGGCTGCTATTTGCGTCGGCAATTGGCGGCTATTGGCTGGTATGGGACCAACTTGCCCAGTATATTGCAGTGACAACTTCGGAATTCCTTGATTGGTTGCCGATTATGGTCGATCCAATGGCACGCAATTTCCTCAATAACGCCGCGCTAAGTGACCGCTTTTTTTCCTTGCTCGTCTTTTTGCACATTGGGATACCACTGGCCCTATTGCTTGGTATGTTCTTCCATATTCAGCGTATAAGCTATGCGCGCACTTTTCCGCCGCGCGGTTTGGCCTTGGGAACGATGGCCGCCATGCTTATTTTTTCGCTGGTCTATCCCGCACTGAGTCAGGCGCCGGCAAATCTTGATCAGGCGGTCACCTTAGTAGGGCTGGACTGGTTTTACCTGAACGTCTATCCGCTAATCGAAAGCTGGGGTCCGGGCCCGGTCTGGTTATTGCTGGGAGGCCTGACTCTACTGCTGTTCCTTCTGCCCTGGCTACCGCCGCAAAAGAAGGAATCGGTTGCAGTTGTCGATCCTGCTAACTGTAACGGTTGCGGCTGGTGTTTTGCCGATTGCCCCTATCAGGCAGTAACCATGAAGGAGCACGACTACAAGAAGGGGCATATGCAGTCTGTGGTTGACCCGGACCTCTGCACTAGCTGTGGAATATGTGCTGGCGCTTGTCCGTCGGCAACCCCGTTCCGGCATGTTGATGAGTTGGTGACCGGGATCAATATCCCCGGGTTGCCCATTGAAGAATTGCTTTCGCTGACTGAAAATAGACTCACGCCGCTTAGTGGCGAGCAGCGTATTATGGTGTTTGGCTGTGACCACGGCACTGATCTCAGTGGTATTGAAGATACGCAGACGGCCTGTGTCAGTATGCCTTGCACGGCGCTGTTACCACCTTCCTTCGTTGACTTTATTTTTCGCCGCAATCTCGCAGAGGGCGTTTTTGTTACCGG
>JBPCXM010000760.1:0-2734 GCA_051008535.1 Pseudomonadales bacterium
GCCAAGTGGTAAATCTGCTAAACGACATGTCGGGTGTTCCTGGATGGTTAGTCTATTGCGGCAATCAGGGCGGACCGCCTTGCTGATGAATGGGGTCAAGGTTCTGCCGGGATTCTGACGAAATTGGCCAGAAGCGAATCACTTGGCATTTCGGGTAACACTATTGGTAATAGTGTCCTTTAAAAGTGAATTGTACTTACTGGATGTCGAACCGCGCTGCGTTGAGTTCCGAATGAACTTGAGGGGCTAGTACCCATTGTAGGCAGCCAGTCGATAGCTGAGAAACTTAGTAAGATATCAATCGGGAGCCGGCCAGTGGCCACCGCTTTCAGATTGCCGGACTCTTACGCTGCATCGCTGGTTTTTCTTAGCGGCCGCCCTAACTGCTTCGACCAAACTCAGGCCTTATAGTACATGGAGGATCCTGAAGCGCCGCAACAAAACCCGAAGCGGGAAGGTACTCGTATTTCCTTATGTTGTCGATCTTGGGGCGGGCGGCCCCTCGGGTCGAGCAACCTAAGTAGTACCTTTCGTGCAGGTGATGACTTGCTTAACTGTCTCGACGATGATATTCCTGCGGATCTAAAGCGCGAATCAATGATTCGAATAGATTCGAATTCAAACTTTCATCTGAATTTGTATAATATGGTGCGAAAAAGCTAGAATGCAAAGCATTGCTTCCAATACCTCAGTGTGTCGTACGGAGATCTCCAGAAACTGACTAAATAGTAAAGCTAAAGAAGTTTTTAATAATTAATAGTAAGGAGCGGAATTATGAATTCTTCAGGCCTCGTCAGTATCTGTGTAGTGGTTTTATTACTTTCTTCCTGCGCAAAGCAAGTGTTACCCGAAAAACCTGATGATTCGAAAGAAGAGGATACTTCCATTGAAACTATCATGCCTTCCGTGGAAGTTCCGCGCGCAGAGAAACGTATTCTGCTAGACCATAAACCACGAACGCTTCCAAAAGGCGCAAAAGCGCGGTACCCCATTTACGCCGGGGATGCCTTTCACGTAACCGTGCCGATTCGGCAAAAAAGTGAACTCTCTGCAACCAACGTATTTGATGCCCATGTTTTGCCGGCACTCAAAGCGATGGGTTTTAACCGAGAAAACACGGCAAAGTCGTTTACCCTGCCTCCCGAGCCAGGGGTTGCATACCAACGTGCGAAACTTAAAGGCTTAATGGATCAGATAAACGATGAATACCAACGCAATCCGAATTTGCTACGTCCCAAAACGCAAGAAATGCTCGATGTACTAAGCGGCCGGAGAGATGGCGATGTTGTTGCCAGTGTTAGTAAAGCATTGGAAATGGCTGAGGACATGAACCTGCAACAATACGTTGCGGACATTGAGCGTTTGGAAATTGTGTACCCTTTTCAACAGGTGGTTGACGATGTTCCCATAGAACACACGCTGGTCAATGCAAGTCGTTGGGAGGGACAAAGTATCCATTCGGTATACGGCTCTTTTTTTAACAATTTTGATGTTGTTAACCAGTCTGCCATGAATAAAAAACAAATTGTCGCCCGCTTACCCGATAGCCTGCTACAAGTCGATTCTATTGCAAAAAGAGTGGACAAAAAGGACGTCGATCAATTTCGGCGGATATCGGTTACAGACGGTCCGCATTTGGTATTACTGCCGTACGGTGCCGATAATATCGGTAATACTCAAATGCATTACGCGTATCGAATGATTGCGCGAACACATTTTATGGGCGAGCGAAATTTTGATTTTTTACTATGGTCTGATGCGGCAGATGCCCGCATCTTAAAATTGGAATCGTTAACTCAACAAGCAACTCGCGCTCGCGGTGAAACCTTTAATCGAGCGCCGGACGTTGGCACCGTTGCGCGAAACTTTGAAGTTGACGACACAAGCGGCGTTACTTATCAGCTATCGTTGTCCGGGGTAATGAATCGCGTTGACTATCTTGGTGATGGCGACGGTGCCAATGATGTCAGTATTAGTGTCCACATAAATGGCAGCACTGAAACTTTCGCCAACTTTAATCAGGCGCCCTTAGATGACGAATCCGAAGCACTATGCCGTAGCGGCGCCAATAAGGCGTACCAGCAAATTAATTTCTTTGCCAATATTTATAAATACCGTAGCTGGACCGTTGCCAATGGCATATTCATGCCCTTTCCTGCACTGCCTTGGTCACCGCGTGTAGAATCTTCTTTTCCTTGCAACGCCAATTCGTCTATGAATTTTGGTTTCTGTGATGGCTACGAAGAAGCGACCTGCCCTGAATATGTGGGTGAACCTAACGATAAAAGCCGAGCTATTAACTACGCCTTGGATAACACCGTGGTTGCTCATGAAATGGGGCATAACATTACGCAACGTTATACTAACGCTCGCCCGTCTGATTGGTGCGAATCTGATACATGTCCAGTGGCGCTAGGCTGGGTGAGCCTTCACGATCTGGCGGATTTTTGGGCCGATCATTTTGAGTCTACTAATTGCAACTCGGGTTGGGTTGCAAAAAATATTGATGGTGTTGACGCCAGCCTTAATTGTGGGGCAACCCACTCTGAAGGTGGTGGAGCACCGAGATTACACGAAGTTGATATTCCCTTTGACGCTACGGATCCAACGGATCCGAAAGACCACTTTCCTGAACATCGAGATCTCATAGTTCCCCCCGCCCATTACTACGATATGCAGATCGGTACCGCTGCGCTCTGGCAGGTGCGCCAAGGGATGCGCAGTAAAAGTCGAC
>JBPCXM010000761.1:0-8679 GCA_051008535.1 Pseudomonadales bacterium
TTTTAAAGGCAGCCATGTTGTCGCGACACCATTGCTCTAGTTCTGACTCGGTGGCATTTTTTTCTTCGCCCAGTTCGATAAAAGCACAGGGCGTCTCTCCCCATTTATCATCTGGCATTGCTACCACGGCTGCCGCTGCGACCGCGGGATGTTTATATAAAACCTCTTCGATTTCTATCGACGAAATATTTTCCCCGCCTGAAATAATAATATCTTTTGAGCGATCCTTTAACTGGATATAGCCATCTTCATGCATAACGCCTAAATCACCCGAATGAAACCAACCTCCCGCAAAGGCATCGTCGCTAGCCTCTTTATTTTTTAAGTAGCCTTTCATTACGACATTGCCACGAAACATCACTTCGCCTATGGTTTCTCCATCACGCGCTACTGGCAACATAGTATTGGGGTCAAACACATCCAGGCCCTCGAGAGGCAGGTAACGCACACCCTGCCGCGCCTTTAGTGCAGCCTGCTGTACCGCATCCATTTCATCCCATTCTCTATGCCAGTCGTTAACCACCGCTGGACCGTAGGTTTCAGTTAAACCGTAAAGGTGCGTCACGTTAAACCCCGCCGTACGCATATCCGCGAGGACACGTTCTGGCGGCGGCGCCGCAGCCGTAAAAAATTGAACGGGATGTTCGAGTGCTCGTTTGTCTTCGTCAGCGGCCGATAGTAATGTCGACATGACTATAGGAGCGCCGCAAAGGTGAGTCACACTATGATCCGCCAAAGCATTCCACATGGGTTTAGGCCTAACCCAGCGTAAACAGACATGGGTGCCACTGATTGCCGACATAGTCCAGGGAAAACACCATCCATTGCAATGAAACATGGGCAGAGTCCAGAGATACACCGCATGCTTTTCTATCGATGCCGTCAGAGCATTACCTTGTGCCAGGAGGTAAGCACCACGATGGTGTGAGACAACACCTTTCGGATTTCCCGTTGTGCCAGATGTATAGTTAACCGATATTGCATCCCATTCGTCTGCGGGCATTAGCCATTCAAATTCCGAATTACCATTTGATAAAAAGTCTTCGTATTCAATAGCTCCAGCTAACCTTCCTGTTTGCGGAAACTCAGTATCGTCGTAATCAATTAAAACTGGATTCACGCTAGCAAGTTTGAGCGCGGGTTCGATCATTGCGACAAATTCTCGATCGACGATCAAAACTTTCGCATCGGCGTGATCTAGCTGAAACGCGATAATAGCCGGGTCGAGCCGGGTATTCAGCGAATGTAAAACTGCGCCACACATTGGCACGCCATAATGAGCCTCGAGCATCGCAGGCGTATTGGCGAGCATTACCGATACGGTATCACCACGCTCAATGCCTTGCTGCGAAAGCGCAGACGCCAATTGCCGTGAACGGCGATAGAATTGCTGATAGTTGCGGCGTAGTTTGCCATGCACTATGGCAAGTTGTTGCGGAAAAACAGTAGCGGCGCGTTCAAGGAATGTCAGCGGGGTGAGCGGCTGATAATTCGCCGGGTTTCGATCCAGATTTGTATCGTATGGATTGCTCATCGACGATTTTTCTCGCTAAAGCTATTTATCTTGCCATTCAGGTGTGCGTTTTGCGATAAATGCATTAATGCCTTCTTCAGCATCGTGTTTAAGCATATTTTCAACCATAACATTCGATGCATAGTCATACGCATCTGAGAGCGTCATTTCTCGCTGTCGGTAAAATGCTTTCTTACCTGTAGCGAGTGTCATACTCGATTTGGAGGCAATCGTTTTTGCCATTTTTATCGTCGCCTCGGTCAGATTATCATCTTCGACAACGCGATTTACCAAACCAATACGTTCTGCTTTACCGGCATTCACCATTTCACCGGTTAATAACATTTGCATCGCGGCTTTATTCGAAACATTACGTGAAAGGGCAACCATAGGTGTTGAACAAAAAAGCCCGATATGTACACCGGGTGTGCTAAACAATGCCGACTGTGCGGCCAGGGCCAGATCGCAACTTGCGACAAGTTGACAGCCAGCGGCAGTAGCTACGCCAGTGGCTTCAGCGATTACTGGCTTTGGATTAGACACTATTGATTGCATCAATGCCGAACAGGTCGCTAAGATATGGGTAAAATATTCACGGCCATGATCGGCATTGGCACGGCCAGCGTTCATCTGTTTCAAATCATGCCCGGAACAAAAAGCAGGGCCATGAGCCGCAAGCACAATGACTCTGACCGAGACATCTTCCTTCGCCTGATGGAAAGCTTGACTAAGTCTGGCCAGCATATTTTCAGACAGTGCGTTCCGACGTTTAACATCATTCATAGTCAAACGTAAGATGCCATCTTCGGATAATTCACGAAGTAATATGTCATCTTCGACGGTATCACTGAGATTTAATGGATTAGTATTCATCGCTTTAACCCAGCATTCAATTTACGGACCGGAAAAGCTTGTCACTCATTGGTATTAACTTCAACACTACTGTCGAGCCCTCACCGACAGCAATGAGATCATACACCGGTCAATCGGTGCTGGTAAATCTAGTGTCAGCTTACTCTGGACACAGTCGTCATTCAAAGTCGATATAATTATCCGTTGCGACCGAGCAAGAGCGGCCACAAGCCGCCTATCGAAGGATGTGAAATTGTTGGGTAAGGTTTCGATAGCGGTTACATTTACCCTCAAACTTGCAGCTGTTAGTGATGTTTGTTGGTATTTTGCAGATTTGGCTATTTTACGTTAGCGTGGTTCTGCGTTGATACTGCTCGTAGGGAGGAAAGTGTTTGACGCACGTTGACCACGTCGTTCTGACGACCCTTTATCTTTCCTGAAGGCCATTAGGGCGGTGTCAAACTGATTGCATGCCTGCTTTGAGATTCTCCAGCAGCGCATCCAGCGTGCACGTCAGTCGCGCGAGATCTTCGCTGTTAGAGAGGCGATGATCACCCGACTTGATCAACTGCAGTTCGACATCAGCACTGCGCAATTGGTCCATCAACCGCAGTGCATGCGCCCAGGGAACGTCGTCATCCAGCTGGCCCTGGATCAACCGCACGGGAACATCGATGGGTATTTCACCGTCCAGTAGCAAGTGTTGCCGGCCCTCATCCAATAACTGTTGGCCAATGCGGTAGGGTTCGCCGTCGTCATAACAGTTGGGGATCTCGCAGTAGCCGATTTCTTCCAGTTGCCGTCGCTGCGCCTTGCTGAGTAGTCGGGTGCGCAGAGATTCCGTGAAATCTGCCGCTGTCGCGATCCCTACCAGACCGGTCACCTTTTCCGGCCTAGCCAATGTCATAAGCAGCATTATCCAGCCACCCATGGAAGAACCCACAATGACCTGTGGACCATCGGTGACACGGTCTAAAACCGCTAGAGCGTCGTCGCGCCACTGACTGATGGTTCCGTCCTCAAACTTGCCAGAAGACTCACCGTGACCGGTATAATCGAACCGTGTGTACTGCCTTCCCTGCGCTGCGCACCATGCCTGAAGTGCTAGGGCCTTCGTGCCGCGCATATTGGAGTTAAAGCCGGTACAGAACAGGACACCGGGTGAATTGCCAGGGAGGTGGAGATACGCAACGCGACCGCCAGTGGCAAGTTCGATGTAATCAGTCGCGCCCGACACGCCGGTCATGCTGTGAAACCTCTGTCAAAGATGATATCCACGTATTAAATTGCTCTCGATACGGCATTCGAAATCGACTATAACTCATGCGAAGGAGGCGTGCCTGTGATTCGGCCGCCGTGCCATTTTTGCTGAGGCGTTCATACCGTGTGGTATCAACTGCCGGCCACCCTAAAAATCTATGTAATAGTTGGGAATTGATTGCGGGAGTGAATGCTTCTTATTGCTAATGACAGGGCAGGGCGGAGGTCTGCTTTCCTACCTACCACTACACAGATGTAGCGACAAATGTACCCGATTGTCGGCTAAATCGCAGGGTAACAAATCGCGCGCCATACGTGTTTGTCGTGGCGTCCGCATGATAGCTGTTGATGATTTCTGCGACAGCGATAAACATCGCCCCAGAGATGCGGACCAATCCACCGGGTCGCAATCCAATTTTGCTGCTAAATTGCAATCCGTTGAGTGACATATTATTGAGTTCACCACTCTGGCCATCTACCGGCCAACTGTGATGAATTGTGAGCATACTGCTAACCGGCATACGCTGAATGTGACGTTGACAGGTAGTTTCCAATTGCTGCGGCGTAAGCCTTAGCAAAGGACTGCTGCAGTTCGCACAATCAGAGTCCACATCCGGCAGACCCAGATAGGCTTTGTTACAAAATGCGCAGTGGTTCGGAGACCATGCATTGTCATTTGCGGCCGTGTTTACCGACGGTCCTTTCTGCTGCTGAGTCGAATTGGAAGGTTTCTCTGCGCCTTCATGCTCAGCAGGTGCCTCGGTTTGCGTTGTGCGCTCATTCTCCGCTGCACCCTTTGTTCTCTGATCAGCATCTTGGTGAGCAGTTTCTGCCTTACTGCGTTCGGCGAACAAGATGGCGTCGTAGGCACAACGTTGCTCGTGATCAGACAACACCGCATAGGCCTCATTAATGACGCCCGCATTCCACTCGTCGCCACCCAAATCAGGATGCTTGCGCAGTTTCTGCATGATCGTGCGATAAGACATGCGAATGACGGGCAATGGCGCGTCCGGTTGCACATGCAATATTCGATAGTAATTACGCTGGTTCTTCATAGCAAAACAGTATTTACGGCAAAACTACCCCATAATATCGGCTAGATGACGAAAATCTTGAGTGCTAAGATTTCAATGACGTGATCGGCTAGTTCATTCTGATCTGGCATGTGCCCGGGGGATGTCGTATCACCATAGCGCGTTTCTGTACATCGTCGACATGCTTTTTGCAGGCTTGCGACATCGTGCGCCAATTTAAGGCAATCTAGTATTGGGAAGCGACCTCACATTCGGGTATGACTGGTAGATCATCGTAATCCATTCACTTGGTGGTACCAGCTCACTGCTCCATCGTGACCATCTTTCAGGTAACCCTATGTCGATAATTTCTGCAAGCGACCTGCCTTGTTGAATGTGAGATTCCACCCACAAGCGCGAGCCATTGATGGCTTTCAGGTGGTCAACTACAGCTTTAAACGTCATCACGTGTCCGTGCCCAGGGATGAATTGGTAACCGGGCTGCGACTGGTCGATGATTTCTTGTAAGGCGGCTTCAAGGCCACGCGCCGTACCGCCGTTATGCACGTCAATGTATGGAAACGACTGTGCCCAAACTAAATCACCGATGGCGACGCTCTTGGCATCGTGAAAGAATACGACGAGATCGCCGTCGGTATGAGCGCGGGGATAGTGAATGACGGCCACGGTCGCTGCTCCTACCGGAATAGGTTCACCACTGCCAATGACCTGGTTAGGCAATCCATCGGAATTACGCGCCTTGAATTGATGATGTGACCCAGGCTTGGTGAGCCCGAAACCTTCTTGTGCCTGTGACAAGCGGTGTACAACATTTTCGTGGGCGTAGATATCCGTGTCCCCGGAATAGGCCGAGATGCCACCACTGTGATCCGGATGCCAATGGGTCACTACGACTTTGGCAATGCTGCCAGCAAATGTGGCTTCGACTTTTGAACGCGTCGCTGATGACACGGGTTTCAGCTGCGTATCGACGACCAGGAGAACTCCAGAATCGGCGTATACCGTGACGTTGGCTCCGATCTGATGGATCAGATTTTTGCGATGCAGGACGGTCACTTTGTCTCCTAATTGCTTATGTTGCGAGTACCCAAACAGCCAGTGAAATCCAGCCGCCGCTACAACGACCGCAAGAGTTACAGTCACAATCAATAGTCGCTTTATCGTCAAGAGGACGCTCCAACCAGGTATTGATGCATCACCTGTGCAACAGATCGAGTGATCGTTCGACGGTCAGCTGGCTTCGGATAGAGCGCTGATTGCTGGAAAACAATCGCGTCCCGCAACATCGAACTCATGCATGCAACGGCGACGCGAATCGCCACTTTGGGATGGCGATGGTTGATCTCGTCGCGCTTCTTTAGCAGTAAGTCCTCAAGCTGCCTAACGAGTACTTCGTTGTATTTCGCCACCTCATTTAGCTCGTCGGAATCTTGCAGCACGCGTGTCTTCAAATGTACTGCCTGTAAAACGCCCCGATACTTCTCATAGAGTGCTGCGTTGCCGGCAACTACCGTGTCAATCAGGTCCGACAAGCGCTTGGCAGTCCAATCCTGTGAGAGTGCGGCCGTCAGCTCGGATTGTGTCTCTTCGGCTAATTTCTGTTGCAGCGCATTCAGCAGCGCTTCTTTGTTTTGAAAACGGGCGTAAAAACCTCCGACAGAGATCTGCGCGCGCGTAGAGATATCCATGATTGTCACGTCATCGTAGGATCGTTCCGCGACCAGGGAAGTACCTGCCTGGAGGATGCGCTTAAGCGTTTCTTCGCTTCTTGATTGGGTGGGTTTTCTAAGACCCGTAGGAACCATGTTTCGATTTCCATAAATACGAATACGAATACGTATTCTTTTATGCAATATTTCATTGTACTTGTCAAGGAGGAAATAGAAATTCGAAAAATATCGATCTCACTGAAGTCAAATATCATCACTATTTCATTGGGACCAACCTTGGGTTCATACTTCTATTCACACAATTTGGTGAAAGGATCTTGCTTAATTGGTAATAGTGGTACTAGGCTGGCTTGGCGAGCACTGCCTATTGACGGCAACAAATTTAACGTCGTTTGCTATTTGTCATATGGATTCTTTCTATGCCTATTAATGTAATTAACTCGGGGAGAGCACAATGAATTGGAACTCACTGAAGCACGTTATGTTGGCCGTACTTGCAATGTGTCTGAGTACGATAACACTGGCTGATACGGTTTGGATCGATGTTAGAAGTGCGGCGGAACACACGCTGGACAATATTGAGGGGGATATACGTATCTCGTATGACGAAATTGCTGAGAAGGCCAGCAAACAATTTCCTGACAAAGACACTGACATTCGATTGTACTGCCATAGTGGCCTACGGTCAGAAAATGCCCGACGCGCATTACAAGAGGCGGGTTATACAAATGTGAAAAATGTGGGCGGCATAGACGAAGCCCGTAAAGAAAGAGGTATAAGCGAATAGCAGTCCAAACAGTACTTTTCTTCTGGTGAATGGTTGCTAACTGAATGAATTTTAGAACATTTCCGAGAAGCCGGTAGGGGTCGCGAAGCAGCTGTCGCTGCCATAGGCATCGGACGACAGCCTAAGCCAATGATAACTGCCGCTCAGCCGGCCCGCTTAACGACACTGCGAACGGGTTCTTTAGTTTGAATCACTATTGCTCAAATTCGTCACTTTTGGCGGTTAATCTGCAAACCCCCATACAATCATCTACGCAAAATGACGAATGTGAATCTATACTAAATCGATAATGCGAACGCTTTAACGAGTTAATTCCTGAGGAACAAGATGAAAAAGCTTCTTCTTACTATTGTCTGTTTATCCGTCGTCAGCTGTGCGGCCACACAAAACCAACCGGTTAATCCGGAAACATTGGCCACACTTAAAGGAAAGTCTCTGACGCTGATTCAGCGTGAAAGCCCCACCTTTGTAGCCATGACATCCGGCAAAGGCATGTTTGCTGTTGCGGGTGTTGGTGCGGCCGCTGCTGCGGGTAACAAGCTGGTGAAGGACAATGAGATTGCTGATCCGGCGATGGACATCAGCAGTTCACTGGCTCAGGCACTAACCACTCGGCACGGATTGAAACTCCAAGGGCAATCTGCCGGTGTCACCGCCTCCAACGACATGCACGACATCGTTAAACTAGCGGACGGAAGCGAGTATGCGCTCGATGTCGTTACCAACGGCTGGAGCTATATATACGATGGATTTAAATTTTCAGACTATTTTGTAGGTTATTCTGCGAAATTGCGCCTGATCGAGGTTAATACTTCGAAGGTGATATCGGGTGGCTTCTGCGCGTATGATGCAAAGAAAGCGGGTAAGTCACCTGTCGTTCATGAAAAGCTGCTGGAAAATAATGCGGCATACATTAAACAAGAGATCTCAGACGCAGCCGATTTTTGTACCCAGCAATTTATCGCTGAATTGTTCTAATACGGGTTTGAAGTTCAACTGTATCCTGAGCGCATATTCTCTGTACTTAGGCGTCAACTTTTGATGGCACAACACGAGCACCCGATAGCTATTCACTGTACTGCTCAGCATTGGACTATTGTCAGGCCAACCCTCGGCTGAATCGAAAAACCCTTTTAACTAGACAGCGCTACTCCCACCACATCTTGAGTGGAATAATAATTTGACCAATGATATCAGTGTCGATCGCAGACCCTCTCTATATAGTGTCGCATCGACGTCAGCTATCTCACCTCGAAGACCGGGACTGGATCTGCACTAATTGGTCGCAGTCCACTTGGCTTAGTGTGGGCAATCATGTAGATAAATTAGCTCCCAACCACTGCAACAAATCCGCCGTAACCACATCACGATTGCGTTCGTTTAGCATCTCATGACGATAGCCTTCATAGAAACGATGACTCACGTTGTTAAGGCCGGCTTGCTGGTAGCGGTTCAGCAAGACGTGCAGCGCCTCCAGCTTGTTATTCACCGGGTCTTGATCGCCAGCAAAAATATACAGCGGCAGTTCTTTGGGGATTTCGTTTAGCCGTTCGGCCTCCG
>JBPCXM010000762.1:0-5356 GCA_051008535.1 Pseudomonadales bacterium
TATTCAAACGGACCGTAGATTTTCGTTGGTTAGACAAAGTACCTTCCGGCCGAAAAAAATATCTCTGTTCCATCGCAGGCTTGCATGGTGCCAGAGCGACCCTTAAAATCTTTGATAGCGGCTGCGAAGTCTAACATCGCCAGCCAGCAATGGTCACCGAATCGGGAACATGCTATTTAACCGCCTCAATAGTTGCCGAAAGCACATAGTTTTCCACGCCGCTGCCCGGCACCCAGTCTTTGATAAAGTCTTTCGAAGCGTCTTTGGGTTCAATTGCGATAGCGGTAAATCCGGCCGCTGCTAGGACGTCCTTAAGTTCTTTAACGGTCGATGCGCCCGCCACGCAGGCGGAATGCATTAAGGAGTCATTGCGCATCAATTCCGGCAGTTCGGTGCTCGCGACAACATCGGAGATGGCTAGGCGTCCGCCCGGTTTTAGTACTCGGTAGGCATCGCTGAAAACACGTGCCTTATCGGGTGACAGATTGATGACGCAGTTGGATATGATGACATCCACACTGGCGTCCGCAACCGGTAGATGCTCGATTTCACCGAGGCGAAATTCAACATTACTATATTCGCCTTTTTCGGCATTGGCGCGCGCTTTACTGATCATATCCGGTGTCATATCGACACCGATCACCCGGCCGCTATCGCCAACTTCCCGCGCTGCGAGGAACGCATCAAAACCGCCGCCGCTACCAAGGTCAAGAACAATCTCGCCGACTTGCAAGCTTGCAATAGCCCTGGGGTTACCACAACCGAGTCCCATATCCGCCCCGGTGGGAACATTGTCGCGGTCTTCCTGGCTATAGCCGAGCCGGATCGACATCAGGCTGTTGATTTGGCTGTCGTCCGATACACCGCAGCAAGAGCTCGCTTCGCCAGCGTTAGTTCCACTATTACTCGCTTGCGCAACTTCTGTATACGCGCTGCGAACGGAAGCTCGGATAGAATCGGCTTGACTGTCACTCATGGATATTTCTCATGTCAGGTTTGAAGAAAGTTCGTGTTAACGTGCATTTTATACTGACTTTATCCAGCTTGCCCAAGACCGTTACGCTATTTTGAATGTGTTAAAATGCGGCTTCATCGTAAGACAAATCTCCAGTGTCAACTGTCAACATGCAAACTGAAACAGTCCCGACAAAATTTGCACGCAGTTTGTTACGTCTTGCTGATGAGCGCGGCTACGACATGCAACGGATTGCCGCCACCGCGGGCATTAGCTTCGATCCGTTTGATGAAGCTGGCAAGGATTATTCCGATCACGTGTCAGCGCTGGCCTATAGCAGACTCTATCAGCACCTTATCAGCCTGGTGCAAGACACATCGTTTATGTTATCCGCCGGCAAGAAACTCACGCCTGGGGCGTTTCGCTTGCTTTGTTTCTGCATTATTGGCTGTAAGGATTTAGGTCACGCGTTAAACAGAGCGTCGGAGTTTTTTCGGGTGTTGCTCGACTCGGGCATGATGTTATCGCTGCACGTTGATGGCGAGCACGCCACGATCGTCTGGGGCCGGGGACATGCCGACGATACCGAAGCGCAACGCATGCTCGACGCCTACGCATTATCGATCTGGCATCGCTTCTGCGGCTGGCTTATCGGCAGCCCTATTAAACTCGATGAAGTGCATTTTGTCGGTGCACAGCCAGCTAACGCACGTAAATACACGCAGTTGTTCGACTGCCCGCTGCAGTTCTCCCAACCGGCCAATCAATTTATGTTTGGTAGCGTCGCGCTAAGCTTGCCGCTGGTGCAGACTGAGCAAACGTTGAAAGAATTTCTGCGCACGGCTCCGTATCAACTGATGGTTGCGCCGATCGATGACGATAAGAAACTGACTACCCAGGTAAGGAGTTTGCTTGGCCACGACTTTTCGCACGGCTTTCCGGATTTTGAACAAATTCGGAATGCGTTGAATATGTCGGCGCCGACCTTGCGCCGGCATCTAAAAAAGGAAGGCACAAATTACCAAAAGTTAAAAGACGACTGTCGCTGCGACGCGGCGATCACCTATTTAAGCCGGCCGGAATTGTCAATAAACGAAGTCGCCGCATTGATGGGCTTCAGTGATCCCAGTGCTTTTCACCGCTCTTTCAAAAAATGGACCGGTCTGCCACCAGGTGAATACCGGCAGCGCGAATTGCAGGAGCAGGCTGAAGCGTCATTTGCAACAACGTCAATGAGCTGAAATGTTATTGATCGCACAAGGCATTTTGCTATTCTAATCGCAATCTCGACCCCATAACGCTCAGCCACCTGGTGGCTCCCCGCGCCTGTCCAAGGAACCCCAATGACCACAGAAGCCTATATTTACGATGCCATTCGCACGCCACGCGGCAAGGGTAAACCCGGTGGCGGTTTGTACGAGGTGAAACCCATCGACCTCGTCACCAATCTGCTAGAAGAAATGAAAGCGCGCCACAATTTGGACACCACCCAGGTTGACGACTTGATTTTGGCAACCGGCGAGCCGGTTAACGAACAAGGCCAGAATATCGCCAAGACTGCACTGGTATATTCGAGTTGGGACGACGTCACGACCGGCGCACAACTGCATCGTTACTGTGCCGGCGCGTTGGATGCAGCTAATACCGCGGCAATGAAAGTACGTTCGGGTTTTGAAGACATGGTAGCGGCGGGCGGCGTGGAATCGATGTCGCGGTTAGGTATCGGCGCTGGTGGTGCCGCTGCTGGTGACCCGTGGGTGGCCATGCACAGCTATGGTATCTCGCAGGGCCTGGGTGCAGATCTGCTGGCGACTCAGGATGGTTTCACCCGCGAAGACGTTGACGCTTATGCCTGCCGTTCGCAACAGCGGGCGGCCCACGCGCGTGACAATGGTTATTTCGATAAATCCATTGTGCCGGTGCGGGACTTGAACGGTGTGAAGGTGTTGGACCGCGACGAGTTGATTCGACCAACCACAATGGAAGGCCTGGCCACGCTAAAACCATCGTTTCAAATGTACAACGATTTTGGTCACGGTGAATTTTTGAAGTTTAAATATCCCGAAGTCGAGAAGGTCGACTGCGTCCACACGCCGGGTAACTCCTCCGGTATCGTTGATGGCGCCTCGCTGGTACTGATTGGCAACGAACAAGCCGGCAAAAATCAGGGCTTGAAGCCGCGCGCCCGTATCGTATCGTGTGCGCTGACAGGTACCGAGCCGACGATTATGTTGGCAGGTCCCGCGCCGGCGACCGAGAAAGCCTTAAAGAAAGCTGGCATGACCCGGCAGGATATCGACCTGTTCGAATTGAACGAGGCGTTCGCTGCGGTGGTGTTGCGCTATCAACGCCTGCTGGATATTCCAGACGATCAAATCAATGTTAACGGTGGTGCGATCGCCATGGGCCATCCCATCGGCGCGACTGGCGCGATGGTACTTGGCACCTTGCTAGACGAGTTGGAGCGTCGTGATTTGAACATCGGGCTGGTGACGCTGTGCGCAGGCGGTGGTATTGGTATCGCCACAATTATTGAGCGAGTTTAAACAGTTACCGAGTTTAACTAGAAAGTGAGCTAAAAATATGAGTTACATCCGCTTGGAAAAAGACAGCGATGGCATTGTTGAATTGATCTTCGATCAGCCCAACAAATCCGTTAACGTAATGAATGAAGAATACGATGTGGCGATGCGCCAAGCCATCGCCCAACTGGCTGCAGACAAAGATAACATCACTGGCGTCTATGTACGCAGCGGCAAACCAGGTCAGTTTTTTGCCGGCGGCGATATCACCACTATGTTGGAAATGGATCTCGATCCGTCGGCCGAGGAAAAAGCCAAAATGCTGGAGGGCATACTGAACTCGAAAGCGCCATTGCGGCAGTTGGAATCGCTCGGTGTGCCAGTGGCTGTTGGCATCAATGGCGCTGCGCTGGGCGGCGGCTATGAAATCGCACTGGCCTGCCATCATCGGGTCGCGCTCGATCATAAAAGCGTACAGGTCGGCTTGCCGGAAGCGCAGCTGGGTTTGATGCCGGGCGCGGGGGGTGTCGTTCGCCTAACGCGCATGCTGGGCATGCAGGAAGCGTTGACTTTAATAAGTCAAGGTAAACGTTTGAAATCAAAACAAGCTTTAGACAAAGGTTTGATCGATGAATTGGCGGCCAGCGAAGATGAGATGGCGAACAAAGCAAAAGCGTGGATTAAGGCCAACCCACAGGCGCAACAACCGTGGGACAAGAAAGACTTCAAAATTCCAGGTGGCGATCCCGCCGATGAAGCCAACCAAGGACTGATGTATTTTGGCCCGGTCAATATCATGAACCAGACCCGGGGCAATATGCCGGCGCAACAGGTTATCTTCGCTGCGATTGCCGACACCGCCAGAGTTGATTTCGACACCGCCGAAAAAATAGAGGCGCGTTATTTTCAGCGCCTGCTGTTGGACCAAACTGCACGTAATATGATGACCACGTTCTTCGAGCAAATGAACGCGCTGGACGGCGGCGCCAGCCGACCCGACGGCATAGAAAAAACCACGGTAAAAAAACTGGGTATCCTGGGCGCCGGCGTGATGGGCGCAGGTATTGCGTTCAATGCCGCCAAAGTTGGTATCGATGTCGTGCTAAAAGATATCTCGCGGGAAAACGCCGACAAGGGTAAAGCCTACTCGGCTAAGGCGTGTGAGAAAAATCGCCGCATCGACGAAGCGCAGACCGAACAAATTCTGGCGCGCATTCAGCCAACGGCAAACGTTGAGGATCTTGCCGGCTGTGATCTGGTGATCGAGGCCGTGTTCGAAGACCGTGGCATAAAAGCCGTGGTGACGAAAGAAACTGAAGCCGTACTGGCGGTGGGTGCCGTGTTTGCGACCAATACCTCGGCACTGCCAATCGAGGAACTCGCCGGTGCATCCGTGCGGCCGGAAAATTTTGTTGGTATGCATTTTTTCTCACCCGCCGAACGTATGCCGCTGGTGGAAATCATTACTGCCGCGAAAACCTCGCCAGAAACCTTGGCCAAGGCATTTGACTTGTCGATTCAACTCGGCAAAAAGCCCATCGTTGTGCAAGACTCACCTGGGTTCTTTACCACGCGTGTGATTGGCCAAACGATCACCGAAGGCCAAATGATGCTGGCCGAAGGCGTCAACCCAGTGCTAATAGAAAATGCCGCGCGCTTCAATGGTTCACCGATGGGCCCGCTGGAGACTATGGACAGCATCTCGCTGGAAACCGCCTACCACGCCATGAACCAGGCCAAGAAAGACGCGGAAGCGAACGGTGAGACCTGGGAAGCCGGGCCGCAAGCTGAAGTGCTGCGCGTGATGGTAGAAGACTGCGATAGACGCGGCCAGGCCCACGGCGGCGGTTTCTACGCATACGCCGAAGACGGCAGCAAA